>NZ_JBFAZH010000093.1:0-12514 GCF_040681735.1 Actinoplanes sp. NPDC051633
GTCCTCCCGCCCCAGGTGCGCCTCCCACTCGGCTTCGATCCGCCGCACGACGGGCAGGCTGATCTCCACCAGCTCCTGGCCCTTGGCCGTCACGGTGACCAGGCGGGCACGTGCGTCGGTCGGATCGGGCACCCGCCGGACGTAGCCCGCCCGCTCGAGCTGGTCGACGATCGAGCCCACCGTCTGCTTGCTGACCTGCGCGGCCTCCGCCAGCTCGGCGAGCCGTGACCCGCCCGGGGCGATCCGCTGGAACACGCGGGCCTGGTTGAGCGGGATGTCATGGCCGTGCGCCTTCAGCTCGGCCAGGACCGCCGACTCCATGAACCGGTACGGGATGAACAACAGGAGGCCCAGATTGAGTTCCGCCACGAGGTCATGATTGCAGAAGTCCGAACTTCGTACTAATCTGGTCCGAGATTCGGACCATCGGAGGTGGGCGATGCAGGAGGCGGATTACTGGTACGCGGTCCGCGCGATGCGCATGCAGGTCGCCGACCTCCTCGCGTCGCTGGCCCCGGCGCAGTGGGAGGCCCCGTCGCTGTGCCGCGGATGGACGGTTCGTGACGTGGCCGGCCACCTGGCGCTGGTCCCGACCATCACCACCGGGCAGATGCTCACCGCCGCGCCGCGGGCGGGCTTCAACCCGCACCGCATCAACACGCTGATGGCCAAACGGCGAGCGGCCGCCGACCCGGGCGACATCATCGCCGCGATCCGCGCGCACGCCGGCAGCCGGCACACCGCCGCGGCGCTCGACAGCCGCGACGCGCTCTTCGACGTGGCAGTGCACAGCCAGGACATCGCCGTGCCGCTGGGCATCGACTTCCCGGTGCCGCCGGAGTACAGCCGCGACGGCCTCGACCGCGTCTGGGCGATGAACTGGCCGTTCCGCGCCCGGCGAAGGCTCGCCGGCCGCACCCTCCGCGCCACTGACACCGACTGGACGGTCGGCAGCGGCCCGGAAGCCTCCGGCCCGGCGCTGGCCCTGCTGCTCCTCCTGACGGGCCGCACCGAAGCCGCGGCCCCCGCCCTGCGCCAATAACCAGGGCAATGGCGGGACCGCGCGCCGGGGCCCGCCGCCTCCCCCACCCCGGCACTGGGTGGGCAGGAGATTACTGCGCCGGTGCGACACTTCTCGCGGCCCGTCCACAGGCCGCTTCGCGGCCGTCGGGCTTGGGCGCACTTTTCGCTGCCCGCCCACAGGCCGCTTCGCGGCCGTCGGGCTTGCGCGCACGGACCCGGCAGGGCGCGGGCCACCGCATGGTGGGCCCCCGCCCGGTGCCCGCGGGAGCATACGGTCCGCACCCCGACGGACGTGGGAACGGAAAGCTCTTGATCTACACGGTGATGACGAAGTAGAGCCAGGTGCCCACGAGGAGGATCAGGGCCACCGCCATGACCCACGTCGGGACCCTGTGGTTGCCCTCGCGGTTACGGCGGATCTCGGCTCGCATGCGCTCGCGGCGGCGCTCGATGAAGCCGCGCGGCGCATCCTCGGAGGTGCGCTCCCGCGGCTTATCCGGTGGCTGGGGCTTCGTCATCGCGCGGACAGCCTAGAACCCGCCCGCGAATGAGACAAAGCCCCAGCCGGACACTTCGTCACATGCTGGCGATGAGGCGTTCCACCCGCTCGTCGTAGGCGCGGAACGGGTCCTTGCACAGCACGGTCCGCTGCGCCTGGTCGTTGAGCTTCAGGTGCACCCAGTCGACGGTGAAGTCGCGCCGCTTCTCCTGCGCGTGCCGGATGAACTCGCCGCGCAGCCGGGCGCGGGTCGTCTGCGGCGGCGTCTCCTTGGCCTCGAAGATCTCCAGGTCGTTGGAGATGCGGTCGACCTGGTTGCGCTTCTCCATCAGCGCGTAGAGGCCGCGGCCGCGGCGCACGTCGTGGTACGCCAGGTCGAGCTGCGCGATCCGCGGGTGGCTCATCGGGATCTGGTGCTTCGCCTGGTAGCGCTCGATCAGCTTCAGCTTGCTGACCCAGTCGATCTCGCGGGCGACCGGGTCGAGGTCACCGCTCTCGATCGCGTTGAGCACCCGGCCCCACAGCTCGACCACACGCTTGGCGGTCGGGTCGCCGCCGCGGCGCTCGACGAACTCGGTGGCCTTCGCCAGATACTCCTGCTGGATTTCTAGCGCGCTGACCTCCTTGTTGTTGGCCAGCCGGATCTTGCGGCGCCCGGTCGTGTCATGGCTGACCTCGCGGATGGCCCGGATCGGGTTCTCCAGCGACAGGTCGCGCATCACCACGCCGGCCTCGATCATGCGCAGCACGATGTCCGCGCTGCCGACCTTGAGCAGGGTGGTGACCTCGTTCATGTTGGAGTCGCCGACGATCACGTGCAGGCGGCGGTAGCGCTCGGCGTCGGCGTGCGGCTCGTCGCGCGTGTTGATGATCGGGCGGCTGCGGGTGGTGGCGCTGGAGACGCCCTCCCAGATGTGCTCGGCGCGCTGCGACAGGCAGAAGACCGCGCCGCGCGGGGTCTGCAGCACCTTGCCGGCGCCGCAGATGAGCTGGCGGGTGACCAGGAACGGGATCAGCACGTCGGCCAGCCGGCCGAACTCGCCGTGCCGGCTGACGAGGTAGTTCTCGTGGCAGCCGTACGAGTTGCCGGCCGAGTCGGTGTTGTTCTTGAAGAGGTAGATCTCCCCCGCGATGCCCTCGTCGTGCAGCCGCTTCTCGGCGTCGACGAGCAGACCCTCGAGGATGCGCTCGCCGGCCCGGTCGTGGGCGACCAGATCGGTGACCGAGTCGCACTCGGGAGTCGCGTACTCGGGGTGGGAACCGACGTCGAGGTAGAGGCGGGCGCCGTTGCGGAGAAACACGTTGCTGCTGCGTCCCCAGGACACCACACGGCGGAAAAGGTAGCGGGCCACCTCGTCCGGAGACAGCCGCCGCTGACCCCGGTAGGTGCAAGTGACGCCGTACTCGGTTTCGAGGCCGAAAATTCGCCGTTCCATGACGAAACACTAACCGTCCGGTACGGGTGAACGGCAGTCTCGGCCGGACGTTTCACCGGCGCTGAGCGCGAGACTGCCGTTCTACCAGCAGATATGTCGTCGTCTTCGAGAAATCAGTCGGTCTTCGTCTCGCCCTCGAGGTCGGACGAGGCCGCGGACGTGGTCGGCTTGCCCTCGGCCGGCGCCGGCGGTTCGGTGTCGCCCCCCGCGCCCGTCTCCTTCTCCGGCACGTCCTTGCCGCCCTCGAGCAGGCTTTCCAGCGCCGCGCCGACGATCCGGCGGAACGCACGGCCCTTGCGGCTGCGGTCCAGCACCGCCACTTCGAGCTGAGCGGCCCCGAGCTCGCGGCGGGTCCCGTTCTCCCCGCCGACGCTGCCCAGCGCCTCCACGGCCAGCTTCAGGGCCGCGCCGGCGTCCGCGCTCGCGTCGTGCCGGTCTTTCAGCACCGCCGCGATCGCCTCGGCCTGGCCGCCCATCGCCATGAAGCCGGGTTCGTCCATCACCGAACCGTCGTACGTGATCCGGTACAGCTCGTCGGCCTCCGGCGTGGCGCCCACCTGGGCCACGCAGATCTCCACCTCGTACGGCTTCTGCGTCTCGGAGAAGATCGCGCCCAGCGTCTGCGTGTACGCGTTCGCCAGCGCCCGCCCGGTCACGTCGCGCCGGTCGTACGCGAGCCCGTTCACGTCCGCCATCCGGATCCCGGCCCGGCGCAGGCTCTCGAACTCGTTGTAGCGCCCGACCGCGGCGAACCCGATCCGGTCGTACAGCTCGCTGATCTTGCGTAGCGACGTGAGGTTCTCCGCCACCAGCAGGATCCCGCCGCTGTACGAGAGCACGACCGCTGACCGGCCGCGTGCGATGCCCTTGCGGGCGTATTCCGAGCGGTCCCTCTGGACCTGCTCGGGTGATGCGTAGAACTGCATGGCCACGGGTGGCTGCTCCTTCTCGCTCGTCGGCGGGCTGTCAGCCGCCCGGGTTCTCCATGCGTCGCTGGACGACGGCCTCCGCCACGGCGGAGATCTCGTCCTCGGTCAGCCGGTGCGTGCTGTCCGCCGTAGCGGTCATCACCACCGGGTAGATCTTGCGGGTCACGTCGGGCCCGCCGGTCGCGGTGTCGTCGTCGGCCGCGTCGTAGAGCGCCTCGACGGCCAGCACGATCGCGTCCGCGGTGCTCACCCCGGCCCGGTAGCGCTTCTTCAGCGCGGACTTGGCGAACAGCGAGCCGGAACCGACCGCGTCGTAGCCGGTCTCCTCGTAGAGGCCGCCGGCCACGTCGAAGCTGAAGATGCGGCCCGGGCGCGCCGGGTCGGACGGCGACAGGTCGAAGCCCGCGAACAGCGGGACGACGGCCAGGCCCTGCATGGCCGCGCCCAGGTTGCCGCGGACGATGCCGGCCAGCCTGTTCGCCTTGCCGTCCAGGGAGAGCGCGATGCCCTCAATCTTCTCGTAGTGCTCCAGCTCGACCTGGAACACGCGCATCAGCTCGATGCCGATGCCGGCCGTCCCGGCGATGCCGATCAGCGAATACGCGTCCGCCGGATGCACCTTCTCGATGTCACGGCTGGCGATGAGGTTGCCCATCGTCGCCCGCCGGTCGCCGGCCATCACGACGCCCTCGTTGGTGGCGAGGGCGACGATGGTGGTGCCGTGCGGAGCGACGTCGGCCGCGGCCAGCCCCGGCGGGAGCGGCCGGCGGCCCGGCAGCAGCTCGGGCGCGGCCTGACTCAAGAACTGCGTGAAGGAGGAAGTCCCCGAGTTGGTGAAGTAATCCGGTAGACGCCCGGATGGATCGAAAGCCGCTGCCACGTGGTTCCCTTCAAATACGTGATCGCACTGGCCAGGAAGTCAGGGTCGTCCCGGAACTGCCCCAGGCCGCCGTTGCAGTTGAAGCACAGTATCCCGCGTACCCAGCCGGTGCGATGATCGTGATCAACGTGTTCGGGGTTGTCCGTGCCGCAGATGGCGCAGCGGCCACCTTGGGCCGCCAGCAACTCGTCGAACTCGGACTGACCGATGCCGTACCGCCGCCGCAAGTGGTACTCCCTGGAACCGCCACGGCGGTCCAGGTTGGCCTTCCCGCGCGCGTTGTGACACGGCTTGCAGTAGCTGCCGTGCCCGCCGCGGCCACTAGCGTTTCTTGGGAACTCCGCCAACGGCTTGGCGGCTGAACAGTCGGGACACCAGCGGTAGCCGTCCGGGACCTCGACGGCTTCCCGCACGTCCCGTCCGTGCGTTTGCTTGATGCGCTTCGCGTAGCTGCGCTTGGAACGGACGTTGAAGCAATCCTTGCAGTAGCTGCCTCGGCCGTCTTTGCGCTCAGGACTGATGTGAAAGTCAGTGAGAGGCTTGATCTCGCCGCAGTCGCGGCACATCCGCACGCCATCCCCCGCGCCCGGCGAATCGGACATTTAGGATCATTCTCCCCCTTTTTGTACATAGCCCCTGACAAACTCTTCAGCGTTCTCCTCGAGGACCGAGTCGATTTCGTCCAGCAGGTCGTCGACGTCCTCGGTGATCTCGGCGTGCCGCTCGGCCACCTCGGGGTTGGCCTCAGTGGTGACGTCCTCGATCTCCTCGTCGCGCTTGCCCTTGCCGGACTGCGACTGGCCACCGGTGTCTCGAGTTGCCATCTCGGCTCCCCCTTCATCCCCGCCCGCTCAGCGGATGCTTGAAAACCTACCTCGCCCCTACGACAGAACGCGCTAGCGGCTCGTGATGACCTCGAGCAGATCCTTCGCGCTCTCGCACTTGTCGAACAGGGCCCCGACGTGCTTCTTGGTGCCGCGCTCGGGTTCCATCATCGGCACCCGCACGAGCGACTCCCGCCCCACGTCGAAGATCACCGAGTCCCAGCTCGCCGCGACCACTTCGGACGCGTACTGCGCGAGGCAGCGACCCCGGAAATACGCCCTCGTGTCCTCCGGCGGCTCGACCATCGCGCGTTTCACCGACTCCTCGGAGAGCAGCGTCTTCATCGAGCCACGGGCCACCAGGCGGTGGTAGAGGCCCTTCTCCGGCCGCACGTCCGCGTACTGCAGGTCGACCAGCTGCAGCTTGGGCGAGGACCACTGCAGCTCCTCGCGCTCGCGGTAGCCCTCGAGCAGCCGGAGCTTGGCCACCCAGTCGAGGGTGTCGGAGCAGGTCATCGGGTCGCGGCCGAGCCGGTCGAGAACGTCCTCCCAACGGGTGAGCACGTCGGCGGTCTGGTCGTCCACGTCGGTGCCGTACCGCTCGTCGACGAACGCCTTCGCCCGCTCGAAATACGCCCACTGCAGGTCGAGCGCGGTCAGCCGGCGACCGTCGCGCAGCCGCATCAGGTGCTTGAGCGACGGGTCGTGGCTGACCGCCTTGAGCTCGCTGACCGGGTCGGCGATGCCGAGCTCGCCGGTGAACACCTTTTCCTCGATCATGGCCAGCACCAGCGCCGAGGTGCCCACCTTGAGGTAGGTGGCGATCTCGGAGAGGTTCGCGTCGCCGATGATCACGTGCAGGCGGCGGTACTTGTCGGCGTCGGAGTGCGGCTCGTCGCGGGTGTTGATGATCGGCCGCTTGAGGGTGGTCTCGAGGCCGACCTCGACCTCGAAGAAGTCGGCCCGCGAGGAGATCTGGAAGCCGGAACCGGAGCCGTCCTGGCCGATCCCGACGCGGCCGACGCCGGTGAAGATCTGCCGGGTGACGAAGAACGGTGTCAGATGCGCGACGATGTCCGCGAACGGCGTCTGCCGGCGCATCAGGTAGTTCTCGTGCGAGCCGTACGACGCGCCCTTGTTGTCGGTGTTGTTCTTGTACAGCTGGATCCGGTGGGTGCCCGGGATGGTGGCGGCGCGGCGTGAGGCCTCGGCCATCACCCGCTCGCCCGCCTTGTCCCAGCGGACGACGTCGAGCGGGTTGGTGCACTCGGGCGTGCTGTACTCGGGGTGCGCGTGGTCGACGTAGAGGCGGGCGCCGTTGGTCAGTATCACGTTGGCCAGCCCGAGATCCTCGTCGGCCAGCGCGTCCGCGGGGTCGTAGGCGGCGCCGGAGTAGGTGAAGCCCCGCGCGTCCCGCAGCGGCGACTCCTCCTCGTAGTCCCACCGGGCGCGGCCGCCGCGGGTGAGCTCGGGGCGGGCGCCGTAGGCGTTGACCACCTGCGATGAGGTGACCATCGGGTTCGCGCCGGGCTGCCCGGGGACCGAAATGCCGTACTCGACCTCGGTGCCCATGATCCGTCGAACGCTCATGCTGTTGCTCCACCCGCCGCTGGAATGCCGTGCCCTTGTATCGAGCCTAGACGCTTCCCGTTGCGTTCTCGCGTCTGGCCGTGCGCGGCGCGGCACGCTGCGTCGCCAGCCGCCGGCCCAATCGCCGGCCCAGTGCCTGGGCCGGGCTTTCGATCCAGCGGTACGCGAGAACCGCCGCCCCGACGGCCGTGGCCAGGCACGCGGCGGCCGCCACCAGCCTGATCTCGGCGGGCCGCTCGGTCAGCCGAGGGATCAGCCGCGCGTACGCGAGCATCACGACGACGTGCAGCACGTACAGCGAGTAACTGATCGTGCCAAGGCCGGTGAGCACCGCCGGCATGCGGCGTTCGCGCATGGCGAAGAACGCCGTGAAGGTCGCGGCGACGGCCACCGCCGTCGGCCAGGAGACCGCGGTGGTCAGCGCCGAGAAGGTGACGACGAGCGCGATGCCGCCGGGTACGTGTGCCATCTGGCCCTGCCGCAGCCGGTAGACGACCGTCCCGGCGAACATCACGGCCAGCAGCATCGGGGTCTTCGCCGAGGTGACCGCCCCGGCGACGGCGAGCAGGGTCGCGATCAGGGCGCTGCGCCGGTGCCACCGCAGGGCGTAGAGGGCCGTGACGGCGAGGTAGAACACCATCTCGTACGTGAGGGTCCAGAACGGCCGCACGGCCGCCCGCAGGCCGAAGAGGTCGGTCAGCATCGTGGCGTGCCCGATGAGGCCGAGCGGCGTCGTGAGCGCCTTGGGGATCGCCGCGGTGGTCAGGATCAGCACGGCGATCGCGGCGAGGTAGGCCGGGTAGATGCGGAACACCCGGCCGATCCAGAACCGTCGCAGCGACCCGTGCCGTTCCAGCGACATCGGGATGACGTATCCGCTGACGAGGAAGAACAGCAGGACGGCGTATCGGCCGAAGTCGAGGAACCGGAAGACGGCCATGTGGGTCTCCTGGCCCAGCAGCCACGGCCCGAGGTGGAAGACCACGACCGTCGCGGCGGCCCACCCGCGGAGCGCGTCGAGCCATCCGAGCCTGTGCACGGCTCTTCAACGACGAACGGGCGGAGGGGGTGACCCCCTCCGCCCGTCGACGAGCGTCGTTACAGGTACTGACCGGTGTTGCTGGCCGTCTCGATGGACCGGCCGGCCTCGGCGCCCTTGCCGCCGGAGACGAGCGTGCGGATGTAGACGATCCGCTCGCCCTTCTTGCCGGAGATCCGGGCCCAGTCGTCGGGGTTGGTCGTGTTGGGCAGGTCCTCGTTCTCGCGGAACTCGTCGACGCAGCTGTCGAGCAGGTGCTGCAGCCGCAGCCCCTTCTTCCCCGAGGTGAGGAACTCCTTGATCGCCATCTTCTTGCCGCGGTCGACGATGTTCTGGATCATCGCGCCGGAGTTGAAGTCCTTGAAGTACAGGACCTCCTTGTCACCGTTGGCGTAGGTGACCTCCAGGAAGCGGTTCTCCTCGGACTCCGTGTACATCCGCAGGACGACCGCCTCGATCATCGCCGCGACCGTGACGTCCCGGTCGTTGCCGTGCTCGGCGAGGTCGTCGGTGCTCAGCGGCAGGCCGCTGAGGATGTACTTGGCGAAGATGTCCTTCGCCGCCTCCGCGTCCGGGCGCTCGATCTTGATCTTCACGTCGAGCCGGCCGGGCCGCAGGATGGCCGGGTCGATCATGTCCTCACGGTTGGAGGCACCGATCACGATCACGTTCTCCAGGCCCTCGACGCCGTCGATCTCGCTGAGGAGCTGGGGCACGATCGTGTTCTCCACGTCGCTGGAGACGCCGGAGCCACGGGTACGGAATATCGAGTCCATCTCGTCGAAGAACACGATGACCGGCGTACCCTCGCCGGCCTTCTCCCGCGCCCGCTGGAAGACCAGGCGGATGTGCCGCTCGGTCTCGCCGACGTACTTGTTCAGCAACTCGGGGCCCTTGATGTTGAGGAAGTAGCTGGTGTGCTTCTCCTCACCACGCCGCTCGGCGATCTTCTTGGCCAGCGAGTTGGCCACCGCCTTGGCGATCAGCGTCTTGCCGCAGCCGGGCGGGCCGTAGAGCAGGATGCCCTTGGGCGGGCGCAGCTGGTGCTCGCGGAACAGGTCGGCGTGCAGGAACGGCAGCTCCACCGCGTCGCGGATCTGCTCGATCTGGGAGTGCAGGCCACCGATGTCGGTGTAGTCGACGTCGGGCACCTCCTCCAGGACCAGTTCCTCGACCTCGCTCTTCGGGATCCGCTCGTAGGCGTACGCCGAGCGGGGCTCAATCATCAGCGAGTCGCCGGCCCGCAGCTTCGAGATTTCCAGCGAGTCGGCCAGGTGGACGATCCGCTCCTCGTCGGCGTGCGAGACGACCAGCGCACGGTCGCCCGGGCCGCCCATCGGGTTGCCCAGGACCTCCTTGAGCAGGACGACCTCGCCGACCTTCTCGTACCCGAACGCGTCCACCACGTTCAACGCGTCGTTCAGCAGGACCTCTTGGCCCCGCTTCAGCTCCTCGACCTCGAGGCTGGGGGAAACGGCGACCCGAAGCTTGCGACCACCCGTGAAGACATCGACGGTGCCGTCCTCATGGGCGGCCAGGAATACGCCGTAGCCGCTGGGCGGCTGGGCGAGCCGGTCAATCTCCTCTTTGAGAGTGACGATCTGAGCCCGGGCTTCTTTGAGGGTCGCCACGAGCCGGTCGTTGTTCTCGGTCAGCCGGGCCAGCTGCGCCTGCGTTGCCGCGAGCCGTTCCTCGAGCTGACGGACGTGTCGGGGGCTTTCGGTCAGCTTGCGCCGTACCAAGGCCAGTTCCTCTTGCAGGAACGCGACCTGGCTGGAGAGATCGTTGGCCTCTTTCTCCCAACGTGCGGCGCCAGACGCCTCGTCGCTACGTGCCACGTCCCACCTCCCCGGGGGCTCGAACGTCTTGGGAGATAACACTAACCGCTGTCCGGCCGATTTCGTCCTATGCGACTCGCACCCTTACACGGTCGTAATGATCCTGATCTTGCGGAACGGGTGCCCGCGTACGGCTTCGGGTAACCTCGGAGGCGTACGTGTGATGGGGAGGCATGGTGTGACCACGGAGACCGAGACCGACCAGCTGCAGGTCTGGGTGGATCAGGACCTGTGCACGGGCGACGGGCTCTGCGTGCAGTACGCGCCGGAGGTCTTCGAGTTCGACATCGACGGCCTCGCCTACGTCAAGGACAGTGCCGGTGAGCTGCTGCAATCCCCCGGAGTGCGCACCGACGTGCCGGAGCGGCTGCGGCTCGAGGTGATCGACGCCGCCAAGGAGTGCCCGGGCGACTGCATCCACGTGGTGCGCAGCCGCGACGACGTGGAAGTGGCCGGCCCGGACGCCGGCTGAGGCGTGTCCGACCCGCTGCCCGAGCGTCTTACGGGCCGCTTGACCCCGCGTGGGGCAAATCTCACAGCGTCGGACGTCCGACCAAAGACGCCACCACGCGCGAAAACTCCTCGAGCCGCTGGATCTGGCCGGGGCCACCGTCGTCGAGCGTCTTGCCGAAGCGCAGCGCGTCGTGCCGCAACGCGGCCCGCGTCTCCTCCTCGGCCATCCCGGGCGGCGGCACCGCGTCGTCGACCGAGCTGAGCAGCAGATAGACGTCGATGCTGTCGACCCGCGCCTGACCCGCCGAGGTGCGGGTGAGCCGCCGCCGGCAGCCCACCTCGGTGACCGTGGAGAGCGGGACGACACGCAGCGACGAGGTCATCGAGCCGACCGGGCCGTCGCCGGGCGCCACGTCCTCGCCGTGCCACAGCACCAGCCGGCTGCCGTCGCAGATGACGACCTCCTGCCAGACGCCGTTCACCTCGTTCACGAACCGCTCGAGGGTGAAGCAGAGCACCTCGGCGCCGCGCAGGACCCCGAAGAGTGCGTCCAGCGCGACCTCGGGGTCGCGCAGGTAGGCGCGGGCGGCCGAGTCCAGGTCCTGGTAGGGCGACCAGTCCGGGAAGACCGCCGGCATCTCGTTGCTGCCGCCGAACGGCGGAGAACTCATCGCGCCCACCCGATCCTCCCGCTTCACCTTCCGCCGCCCCGCGAGGAAAACTACCCGACTTGCACCACGCGCTCACACCCCGCCTAAGCGTTACCGGGCTCAGTCGGCGTCGGCCTCCGCCGCCAGAGCGGCTCGCGCGGCCTTGCGCAGGGCGTACGCCTCGGCGCCCTTGCTGGGCTTACGCCGGCGTGGCGGGGCGTTGACGCCGGGCGCCAGCTTGCGGGCGGAGACCAGGAAGGCGGTGTGCGCCACCATCCGGTGATCGGGGCGGACCGCCAGGCCCTCGGCGTGCCAGTCGCGCACGAGTGACTCCCAGGCCCGGGGCTCGGTCCAGCCGCCGCGCTCGCGCAACGCCTCGACCAGCTCGGACAGCTGGGGCGTCGTGGCCACGTACCCGATGAAGACCCCACCCGGCACCAGCGCCCGCTCGACCATGTCGAGCGCCTCCCAGGGGGTCAGCATGTCCAGGATGATCCGGTCGAAACCGGTCTCCGCGGCCTCCGCGACATCGCCCTCGTGCAGGTGCCATGCCGGGTGCGGGCCGCCGAAGAACGCCTCGACGTTCTTGCGCGCGATGGCCGCGAAATCCGGTCGCAGCTCGTACGAGTGCAGCTCTCCCCCGGCCCCGACGGCGCGCAAGAGGGAGCAGCTCAGCGCGCCCGACCCGGCGCCCGCCTCCAGCACCTTGGCGCCCGGGAAGACGTCACCCATGGCGACGATCTGCGCCGCGTCCTTCGGATAGATCACCTGCGCCCCGCGGGGCATCGACAGCACGTAGTCCGACAGCAACGGCCGCAGCGCCAGGTAGGCCGTCCCACCCGCCGAGGTGACGACGCTGCCCTCCTCGAGCCCGATCAGGTCGTCGTGCTCGAGCGCCCCGCGGTGCGTGTGATACGCCTTCCCGGGCTCGAGCACGATGGTGTGCATGCGCCCCTTGGGGTCGGTGAGCTGCACGCGGTCGCCTTTTTCGAACGGTCCGGTGGTCACGATCTCTCTTTCGCGGGGGTCACGGTCTTCCTCGGCTCCAGCACCGCCGCGAGGTCCGCGACGTTCAGGACGCCGACCACATCCTCCCCGGAGACCACCAGGTACTGCGCACGCGGGTACGCCTGCACGGCTCGGACCACCTGCTCGCCGGTCAGGTCGGACTTGAGCGCGGTGATCCCGCCGACGTCGCGGGCCACCGTGTCCACCGGCACCCAGGGCCGCCGCTCGGCCGGCACGCGGGCCGCGGCGGTGGCATCGACCAGCGCGACCAGCCGGCCGGATGAATCCTCCACGCCCAGCGCCGGGTCGGTGCGCTCGTCCGCGGCGCCGCGGCGCTCGGCCTCG
>NZ_JBFAZH010000094.1:0-12514 GCF_040681735.1 Actinoplanes sp. NPDC051633
GCGGAGCGCGGCGCGCAGTTCGCTGACCCGTACGTGCAGCATGTCGCGCGCGCTCCGCGGCGGCGTCTCGCCCCACAGGGCGTCCACCAGCTGTCCGACGGGGACCACCTCGTCGGCGTGCAGCAGCAGGACCGCGAGCAGCTTGCGGTGCCGCGGGCCGCCGAGGGCCAGCTCGCACCCCGCATGCGTCACCTGGACCGGGCCCAGGATCCCAAACTCCACCGACATCCTCCCGGCCGCCGGGCCGGCCGGCGGCGGCACCATTGTCCCACCGAGGCGGCGACCCCGAGAGTCCTAATACTGACGGATCCTGGGACATGAAACTACTCGCCTCCGGCGTCGTCGTGGTCGAGATCGTCTACCACCTGACAGGGTTAGGGTGGACAGGTGACGGTCTATGTTGCCCCCGAGGTCGCGGCCGTCTGCGCCCTGTATGACGGGCTGCTCGGCGTGGACGCCGCGCGACGTGAGGGCACGGAACATATGCGCCTTCTCGCCGAGCGCCTGGCCGAGGGTTGCACTACCTGGCCGCCAATGGTGTGGAGATCTACCGCCAGCTGGTGCCCGCCAACGCCGCCGACGTGGCGCAACTGCTGCTTGCCAACGGTGCCGATGCCACCGCAACAGCACGCATGTACGGCGGTGACCAGACCGTACTCGGCCTACTTCTGACCAGCAGCCACCCGGCCAGGGCGGGTGTCACCGATCAGATTGCTCAGGTGGTCCGCGGAGCGGACACGGCCACATCATCAACCACCGGCTGACGCCAGAACATCGGAACGATCGCGCGACTTCAGAGGTGGTCATGGTCGTCAGGTGATGTGGTGGACGAAGGTCGGCGTGGTGCACGTGTTGTTCAGGTCGTCCACCCAACCGTCCATGATGTAGCTGAACGGGGTGCTGCCCCAGATGTAGTTGTTGTGGAGATAGCCGTACTTCGAGTATCTGTACGAGCCGTCATGGGCCCGGTCCCAGATCGTGATGTGTCCGGTCGTGCGGTTCCAGATGGAGTACGTGTGGTCCTGCCAGACGCTGCCCTCGAACCGCCAGCCGTGGCACTGGACGGCGGCGTCGGGGTAGAAGATGCCGTACCCGGTGAAGTCGGTGCCGGTCCAGATGCAGATCCGGTCGACGGGGCACTTGTAACTGTAGTGCTCGGTGCTGTGCCAGATCTGGGCGCCGTTGATGGTCGTGATGAGGTGCGGTGCATCGGCGGTGGCCGCCTGGGCGGCCGGGCTGCCGGCCAAAAACGCCGCGCAGAGGGCGACGGCCAGGGCCAGCACGGCCGCCGTCCGCCGGGTTCTTGACGGGTGATGCGTGACAGTCATGACGTTTCCCCGTTCCGGGCGGCGCGGTCGCGCCGCTCCGGACACATCGGAGCACGCGGCGCTTTCAACCCGGCTTCACCGCGGGCACGGCAGAGCTCCAGGTGCCGCTCCATCAGGGGCGAACACGCGCCCGCACGTGATCATTCAGGCTTGCCGGGAACGAGCACGCCGTCGACGCGGCGCGGCAGCCGCAGAGGGTTGTCGTCCTGCAAGGCCGCCGGAAGCAGCCGGTCGGGTACGGACTGGTACGCAGCTGGTTTGAGGAAACGGCGTAGCGCGCTGGCCCCGACGGAGGTGTGCAGCGGGTCCGTCGTCGCCGGCCAAGGACCGCCGTGGTGGGTGGCCCAGCCGACGGCGACCCCGGTCGGCCAGCCATTCCACACCAATCGACCGGCAACGTCGGACAGCGCGGCCACCGTCTCCGTCAGGTCCTCATCCTCGCCCTCGTCCTCGGCGTGCAGCGTCGCGGTCAGTGAACCGCCGAGGCCCCGCACGATCGCGACGGCCTGTTCGAGCGAGTCGTACTCCACCACCAGCGAGACGGGCCCGAAGCACTCCTCCAGCGGCTGTTCCGGTGCGGCCAGGACCTGGGCTGCGGTCGTTGCGAACAGGGCTGCGCCGGCCCAGGACCCGGGACGGTCGACCACCGAGGGTGCACGCAGCGGCCGGATGTCCGTACGCCCGGCCAGCGCCTCCACGCCGGAGACGAACGACTGGTGGATCCGCGATCCGAGCATGGGCGCCGGCGGGACGGCATCGGCGGCATCGGTGAGCGCTGCCTCCAAGCCATGGCCGCGGGGCAGCAGCAGCAGGCCCGGCTTGGTGCAGAACTGGCCGGTGCCGAGGGTGAAGGAGGCGACGTAGTCCTTGGCGATCTCAGCTCCCCGCCGGGCGACCGCCGCTCGCGTCACGAGCACCGGGTTCAAGCTGCCCAGCTCGCCGTAGAACGGGATCGGATCGGGCCGGCCCGCGGCGAGCTCGTGCAGAGCCCGGCCGCCGGCCAACGACCCGGTGAAGCTGCAGGCACGGACCCGCCGATCGGTGATCGCCGCGACGCCGGTATCGACGCCGTGGACCACCGCGAATGAGCCGCCCGGCGCTCCGGCGCCCGCCAGCGCATCCGCCACGATCTGCCCGGTCCGCACCGACAGACCGGGGTGGCCCGGGTGGGACTTCACGATCACGGGACAGCCGGCCGCCAGCGCCGACGCGGTGTCGCCGCCGGCGACACTGAACGCGAACGGGAAGTTGCCGGCGGTGAAGACCAGCACGGTACCCAGCGGCTCGAGGACGCGGCGAAGGTCAGGGTACGGCGGAACCGCCGCCGGGTCGGCGTGATCGATGGTGGCCTCCAGGAACGAGCCCTCCTCGAGCACCCGGGCGAACAGCTCGAGCTGGTTGGTGGTCCGCGTCACCTCGCCGGTCAGCCGGGGCTGCGGCAGGCCGGTCTCGGCCTCGGCCAGCGAGACCAGTTCGGGGGCGGCGGCGTCGACGGCGGCGGCGACCGCGCGCAGCCACGCCGCCCGCTCACCCGGGCTTGTCGCCCGCAGCGTGCTCGCGGTCCGGGCGGCGGCGTCGAGCACAGCGTCCAGTTCCTCAGGGGAGGTCTCGGTCAGCGGGTCGCCGACCACCTCACCGGTACGCGGGTCCTTGCCCTGCATCACCAGCGCGCTCACCGCATCCTCCTCGGTCGTCACCATCCGGCTGGGGTCGAGACGGCGGGTCCCAACCCCGAATACCTTCGAGGCTACGGCCCCGCGCCCGGGCACGAGCCTCCGGCCGTGGTTGCCGGGGAAGTCGGCGTCGCCGATGATGGCAGTCGAGAGGGGGCGGCGTGGATCTCACGAGGCGTCTCCGGGACATCGTCCCGGCCGACGAGGGCGCGACGCTGGCGGCGCGGGTGTTCGACCCTGACGTCGGCCCCTGTGTGGCAGCGGTCCGCGGTGACACCGTCGTGGACGTGTCCGCGGTCGAGCCCACGATGTCGCATCTGCTGGACCGGGCCGACGCCCTCGACATCATCCGCGAGGCGCCCGGTGGCGCCCAGTGGTCGACAAAGCAGCTGCTGGCCAACACACTGCGGCAGGACGACGCCGGGCCCCGGTTCCTGGCTCCGGTGGATCTGCAAGTGATCAAGGCGGCCGGCGTCACCTTCGTCCGCAGCATGCTGGAGCGAGTCATCGAGGAGCGCGCTGCCGGAGACCCGGCCCGCGCCGCCGACGTCCGCCGGAAACTCTCCGATGTCGTGGGCGGCGCGATCAGTCAGATCCGTCCCGGGTCCGAGCAGGCGGCGACCGTCAAACAGGTCCTCATCGCGGAGGGTTTGTGGTCGCAGTACCTCGAGGTGGGCATCGGACCCGACCCCGAGATCTTCACCAAGGCGCCGGTCCTCTCGGCGGTCGGGCTGGGCGCGCAGATCGGAGTCCTCGCCCGGTCGCGGTGGAACAACCCGGAGCCGGAGCTCGTCCTCGCCGTGACCTCGACCGGCACCGCGGTCGCCGCGACCCTCGGAAACGACGTCAACCTGCGCGACTTCGAGGGCCGCAGCGCCCTCCTGCTCACCGAGGCCAAGGACAACAACGCCTCCTGCGCCATCGGACCGTTCCTGCGACTGTTCGACGACTCCTTCACCGTGGACGATGCCCGCGGGATGGACATCACGCTGCGTGTCGAGGGAACGGACGGGTTCACGTTGGCGGGCACCAGCTCCGTCGGCCAGATCAGCCGCGATCCGCTGGACCTGGTCCGGCACGCCTTCGGACCGCACCACCGGTACCCGGACGGGTTCGTCCTGTTCACCGGCACCATGTTCGCCCCCACCGAGGACCGGGACGCACCCGGCGAGGGGTTCACCCACAAGGACGGAGACGTCGTCGCGATCTCCAGCCCAGCGCTCGGGACGTTGGTCAATCAGGTGACCTCCGCTGAGGCTGCGCCCGCGTGGACGTTCGGCATCCGCACGCTCATGGCCAACCTTGCGGGACGCGGCCTGCTGAGCTGAGCCGCCGCGTATCACCTGGCTCGGTTCAGGTTCCTGCCGAGCGGGTCTCCACCAGGTCGAGCATCGCCAGCGACCACCGGTGGACGTCGTCGAGTTTCGCGGCGAACGCCGGGTTGACCTGAGCCGTGCCGGTGTACCAGAGGTCGAAGGCGATCTGCCGCAAGGCGATGAAGTCGTCCAGCCGGGTGGCGTCGACGTCCCGATGTGCCAGATAGCCGGCCAACAGCGCGTCCCGGAAGATCGGGTAGTCCGGGCCGTCGCGCAGCTCCCACAGGGCGACGGCGACCTCATACAGCCGCGGACCGGTGCCGCAGTCGTCGAAGTCGATCAACTTGACATCGCCGTGCTGGAACACCGCGTTACCGAGGTGGAGGTCAGCATGGATGAGCCCCTGGTCACCGACGCGGGGCAGCAAGGCTGCCATCCGCACCGCCACCGACTCGAAGCGGGTACGCAACTCGGCCGGCAGCAGTGCCCAGCAATCGGCAGCTGAGGTGTCACCGTAGATCATCACGTCGCCGAAGAATGTCTCGTAGTCCCAGCGGATCCGGACGAAGCCGGGCGGCGGCGTCCACCGGTCGGCGTGCTCGTGCAGGCGAGCCATCGCCGCCCCGAGCCGACGCAGGTGGACCGGCCGCGCGGATCCCTCGAGGATGCGCCCGTCCATCCAACGCAACACCGAGCAGACTCGGGTCTCGCCGGACGCGGATGCCTCGACCGTCGTGGCGCCGTCGCGGGCCGCGAGCGCTTCCGGGACGAACAGATCGGTGTCGGCCCTGATCGCCTCAAGCCAGCAGAGCTCTGAGCGGATGGCCGCCGCTGAGTCGATGTGGCGACCGTGCCGCTGGCGCCGGTGCACACGCACGAGGTGCCGCCCAGCCGCGCTGTCGTGCCGGAACGTGGTGTTCTCCCCATGCGACACGAAAGTGAGCCGACCTCCCGGCAGCGCATAGGAGCCGAGCGCGGCCAGCGCCACCAGCCGAAGCCGCGCGATCTGCGCGCGTCGAGACGTCATCGGGTGGCTGATGTCAAAGCTCAAGACGATCTCACTCGCTCCATCGACCGTGCAGGACTCGACGTGAACCCTACGCGCACATGGCGGGGGCATAAGATCAAATCCATTCATGCGGGTACGCGGCCAATGGCCTGCCGGTAACCGGTCAATGTCCGGCTAGTTGCCGGTTGACGTCCTGTTCTCCGCGCCGGGCTTTGGCTAAATTTCGGGTATGCGACCAAAGCCCCGGGATAGTTCCGTCCCGGTTCAGGCTTTCAAGGTCGACAACGGGATGGATCCGACGTTATTGCGTTGCAGGGAAACACTTTCGGGTTTCATCCGTGACATCTGCGGCAGTCCCCGGTCCACATCGGACTCGGGGTTATCTTTCATAAGGAGGCTTTATGAAGAGCCACGACACGCTCGGTGAAATCCAGGTCATGGAGATGAACGAGTCGCAGGTCAACGGCGCCACCACCGTCAAGTACAACTACCTGACCCAGAACGCCGACCGGGCACCCCAGGGTCAGGGCGCACAGCAGTCGGCTCCCTCCGCGGAGCGCTGACCGGTCCGAACAAGGAACCAGTAATCCTGCCGCAGGCTCCGGTGCCCTCGAACGATTAAGGGGGCGCCGGGGCGCGGAAAGCACACTACTCAGCTGGAGCGGATGGCGTGGATCTTCTTCTCCTGCTCCCGCCGATGTCGGAAGCGACCTTCTTTCCGTATCTCAGTCTGCCGTACCTCGCCGGTCATGTGCGCCGGGCCGGCCACAGTGCGCACCAGGTCGACCTCGGCATCGAGATGATTCATCGGCTGCTCGAGGAGCCGGCCCTCAGACAACGGGCTCGTGGCCTCGACGAGGCGCCGGACGTGCGGGCCTGGTACCGGGCGGCCGTTGCCGATGTCGCGCTCCAGTTCCACGACGAGCTGCGGGATGTCGTTCTGCGCAAGCAGCCGGCCCGCACGCTCGGCGCCGCTCGGGCGGTCGACCTGGCCCGGCAGTCGGCCCGGCTCGTCCTGAACGACTCGGCGCTGTCGCGCGTCTGGGACGCCTTCGACGCGCTCGACCAGGAGGCGCTCCGGCTTTCCCGGGCCGACGCCGGTTCGCTCGACGTCGCCACCCGGACGCTGCGCGACCTGCTGACGGAGGCCCTCGACGAGTCCGTCCCGCGGGCCGTCGGCATCTCCGTCCCGTTCTTCAGCCAGTTGCTGCCGGCGCTGCTGATCGCCCTCTGGATCCGCCGGCTGCGCCCCGGCGTACCCATCTGCCTCGGCGGGCAGCAGGTCATGCTGCGCCACGACGACCTGGCGGGGATGGCCTCCGTGCGGGCCGCGGTGGACGCCCTGTGCGTCACGGCCGGCGAACAGCCGCTCGACCGCTGGCTCGCGCACCTCGCGGGGCGGGCCTCCCGCCGGGACGTGCCAGGCATGAGGTGGGTCGGCGCCCGGGGCGTGACCCGGCCCGGCCCGACGCCCACGCTGCACTTCAAGGATCTGGGCGCGCCGGACTACAACGGGCTCAAGGTGCGGTCCTACCTGACCGAGATCGCCGCCGTCTCCGTGGTTTCCTGCGTCGGTTGTTACTGGGGCCGCTGCATCTTCTGTTCCTATGGGAACCGGTCACTCGAGCGTGGCGCCTATCAGCAGGCCTCGCCCGGCCAGCTCGCGGACGTGATCTGCGAGACGGTCCGGAGCACGGGCATCGAATTCGTCACCATCACCGATGAGAACACGAATCTGCGGCTGGTCGCCCAGGCGATGCGACTGGTCCGTGGACGGGGCCTGGCCGTCCACTTCAACACCCGGAACCGGCTGGAGCCGGTACTGCTCGACCCTCGCTTCTGCACAGAGCTGGCCGAGCTGGGCTGCGACGGGATGGCGATCGGCTTCGAGGGGGTTTCCCAGCGGCTGCTCGACAGGCTCGACAAGGGCGTGGACGCCGCCGACTTTCAGCAGATCATGGACAACCTGGCAGCCGCGAACATCCGGATCAACTTCTCCATCATGGGCGGGTTGCTGGACGAGACCGACGAGGAGCACGAGGCGTCGGTGCGGTTCCTCGAGCACAACCGCGGCCGCTTCGGTGTCGACGTGGTCGAGTTGCTCATCGCCGAGCCCGGAACGCGGCTCGTCCGGGACCCACAGGACTTCGGCGTGGTCCTCGACGCTTCCGGCGCCTTTGCCGACAACCGGGAGCTCAACTATCTGAGCGGCCGGGTCGGCACACCCCACGCGGCGATCGGCGGGGTGCGGCGTACCGACGCGTTGCAGCGGGTGAGGAACACCGTGGGCCGCCTCTCCGTCGCTGTCGGCACGCCCACCGAATCGGCGCCACCGGCGACCGCGGCGCTGCGCCCGTACCCCTGGACCCGGTTCGCGCCGCAACGGCTGAGCCCGGACGGCGCGGATCTGCTGGCGGCGGATCCGATCCAGGAAAGGGTGTACCGGCTGCCGCGGCAGCACGTGTCCCGGTCCGCCGGGGATGGCGGGCGCCTGGTGGCCGGCACCGGTCAGGGCCGGTCGCTGCTCGACCAGCTGGTGGCCGCGGGTCTCGGCGTCGTGGCGGACGAGCGCACTCCGAACGTCAGTCTCGAGCGTGAGGGAGTTTCCCGGTGTACGTGAAATTGGTGAACATGCCATGGGCCTCCATCCAATTCCCGTCGCTGGCCCTGGGCATCCTGAAAAGGCGGGTCACGGACGAATTCCCGGACAGCCGGGTCGAGGTCGTGCACGCCAATCTCGACTTCCTGGACTGGATCACCGAACGGGTGGGCGTGACGCCGGAGCAGCACAATTTCTGCTGGACGTCCTACTTCACCGGCTTCAGCGAGTGGATCTTCTCATCCGCCCTGTACGGCGACCGGCACTGGCGCAACGAGGCGTTCACGAGCCTGGTGGCCGGGTCGGTCGACGAGGACATGCTCGCGATGGGACGGCAACTGCACGCCCTGGCGCCGGAGTATGTCGCCGACCTGGTGGGCCGCCTGCTCGATGACGGGCCCGACGTCGTCGGATTCTCCACCACGTTCGCGCAGAACAGCGCCGTGCTCGCCGCCGCCAGACTGATCAAGCAGGCGGCCCCGCAGGTCGTGACGGTGCTCGGCGGCGGCAACTGCGACGGCCCGCAGGGCGCGGCGCTGCATCGCTGCTTCCCCTTCGTCGACTACGTCAACCGGGGCGAGGGCGAGCTGTCCTTCACGCGGCTCCTGCGCAGCCTGGCCGACCGGTCGGAGACCGCCGGCATTCCCGGTCTCTGCTGGCGCGACGCGGCGGGAACCTCGCACGCCAACGCGATGAGCGCGGCGCCCCTGCCGGCCGCACTGCTGGTGACACCGGACTACACCGAATACTTCGCACAGCACGCGACGTCGCGCGCCGGATCGTGGTCCGAGCCCCATCTCGTGGTCGAGAGTTCGCGTGGCTGCTGGTGGGGGCAGAAGCACCACTGCACGTTCTGCGGGCTCAACGGTTCCTTCATGGAATTCCGCAGTAAGGGCCCGGACGAGTTCGTCGCCGAGATGTGCGCGATGGCCAAGCGTCACGAGGTACTCAACGTCGCGGTCGCCGACAACATCATGGACATGAACTATCTGCAGTCGGCGGTGCCGAAGCTGGCGGCGAGCGGATACGACTTCCGGATCAGCTATGAGATCAAGTCGAACATGCGCCCGGAACAGCTGGCGTCGCTCGTCGCGGCGGGCGTCCACTATGTGCAGCCCGGCATCGAGAATCTCAGCAGTCGTGTTCTGCGGCTCATGGACAAGGGTGTGTCCGGCTGTCACAACGTCCGCATGCTGCGCGACGCCGAAACCGTCGGCCTGAGCGTCGCCTGGAACTACCTGTTCGGGTTCCCGGGCGAGACGGAGCCGGACTACGACGATCCGATGAGCCAGTTTCCGGCCCTTCACCACCTCCAGCCGCCGGATGGGGCGACCCGGATAGCCATCGAGCGCTTCAGTCCCTACTTCAACCGTCCGGATCTCGGCTTCGCCGAGCTGCGGCCCGCGGCGCACTACGGGGTGATCTACGACCTCCCGGAGGCGGACCTGCGCGACATGGCGTACGTCTTCGACACCGAGTACCGGGGCATCTCGGCGGAGCATGGCAAGCGGCTGGAAAAGGCGGTGGACATCTGGCAGCAGGAGTTCGCCCATGGCCAGCTGACCCACAGTGACCTGGGCGACGCCATCATCCTGAGCAACACCCGCAGCGGCTTCGCCTGGCGGACGCTTCGGATCGAGGAACCGTGGCAGGTCGCGGCGTTCCGGCTGCTGGACCAGCCGCATTCGCCGCGGGGCCTGACCAGCAAGCTGGTGGCCGGTGGCCACGGTGTGACCGCGGACGAGGTGTCGGCGCTGCTCCGCGACTGGCGCCGGGCGGGCCTGGTCTTCGAGGACGCCGACCAGTTCGTCCACGTTGCCCCGCAGGGCGCCAACCAGGACCTGATGCGGTGCGTGACCGGCGACGACGCCCAGGCGCTGGTGCCGGCGCTGCTGCACGGCGCGGGGCCGGCGCCCGGCACCGGCGCCCGGTCGGCGCTGCGGTGCTGGCGGGGGCGCGACCCGGAGGTCCTCGAGCAGGACGACATGTACTTGGGCGAGGTGCTGTTTGCCGATAACCCCGTGCGGACGGCGGCCGAGGTGGCCGCACGCGGTGGGCTGCACGTCGCCCTCCCCGGCCCGGTCGGCATCGGCCACGACGACGACAGCGACGGCGACGTCCGTGCCCTCACCCACATCAGGGAGCTGACCGGTCGCGGTATCTCCGTCGACTGGGAGGTGGATCTGGGCCGCGAGGCCGGACGATGGCAGCTGTTCGATCACCTGTACCCGCCGCGCTCGGTGGCCGGGCCCGACGGCGCGGCCGTCCTCGATCAGTGGCGCCGCTCCTGGCACATGAACAAGTGCGGCTACCGGCGTGGGGAGGGATTCATCGAAATCGTCGACCTGCGGTACGGGACGCAGCGGCGCATCCTCATGCGGAATCCGCACGAGGAGAAGCTGGCGTCGCTGCTCAGGGGTGCCCCCGCCGCGGACTTCCGGCCGGAGGAGATCGAGGCGTTCACCAGATCCGGTCTGGTGCACCGGATCGGCACCCGGCTGTGGTGGATGCCCGCCCGCATCACTCGCTGGCCGGTCGTGCGGTGATCGCTCGAAGGGGTACGAGATGACCTTGCAGCAGATGGCCGATCTCATCACGCCGATGGCCGTCCGGGTCGCCGTCACGCTCCGCATCGCCCACCGGATAACCGCGGGGCGGCGGCTGGCCGGCGAACTCGCCGATGACGTCGCCGCCGATGCCGACGCCCTGGAGCGGGTGCTGCTTCACCTGGTGTCCGCCGGCCTGTTCGACCGGGACGAGGCCGGCGCGTTCAGCCTGACCGAACGGGGTGAACAACTGCTCGCCGAGCCGCCACCCTGGTGGGATCTGGACAGTGCGCTGGGCCGCGCCGACCTGTCGGTCACCCGCATGCTCGATACCGTGCGGACCGGCGCGAGCGCCTACACAGCTCAATACGGCCGGACCTTCTGGGACGACCTCGACGCCGATCCATCGTGGAGCGCCCAGTTCGACGCCGCGCTCGCTCGCGGGGTGACCCGGCGGGCCCGCGATGTCGCACAGGCCTACGACTGGGCGGCGCTGGGCGACGTGGTCGACGTCGGCGGCGGCGACGGCACGCTGCTCGCGGCGCTGCTGCGCGCGCACCCCGCGCTCCGCGGAACAGTCGTCGAACGTACCTCCGAAGCCGCGAAGCGCACCCTCCACGACGCCGGGCTGAGCGACCGGGCGGACGCGGTCGCCGGGAGCTTCTTCGATCCGCTGCCGCCGGGCGCCGGCGGCTACGTCCTGGCCCGGATCCAGAGCAACTGGGGTGATGCCGATGTGCGGGCCATCCTGCGCCGGTGCGGCGAGGCGGCCGGAGCCCGCGGAAAGGTCGTCGTCATCGACGAGTTCGCCGCCGGCGAGGCCGTGGTGACGGCGGACGACCTGCGCATGCTGGTCTATTTCGGCGGCAAGGAGCGCACCGCGGCGCAGGTCGGTGACCTGGCCGCGGATGTCGGCCTGACGCTGGAGTCACGCATTCCGGTCGGCGAATGGACCATTCTGGAATTCCGAGGCTGAGGGAGCACCGAGCTATGTGGAGAACGCACGAGGCACAGTTCTGGCTGCGCGGGGAGCGCCCCGAGAAGCCCGTCCGCTACGACGAGTCGGCGGGTCTCTGGCACGTCTACGGCTACGCCGAGGTGCAGAAGATCCTCGCGGAGCCCGCCACGTTCTCCTCCGACGTCCACCGGATCACCCCGCCGCACCGCCGGCCCCGGATCGGGGACCGCGAGGTCTCCATGGACGGGATGATCACCCTGATGGACCCGCCGGACCACACCATCCTCCGGAAGCTGATCAGCAGTGCCTTCGCGCCGAAGGTCGTGTACCGGCTCCAGCCCCGGATCGCCGCGCTCACCCACGAGTTGCTCGACGGGGCGAATCAGGACCGGATGGACTTCGTCGAGACGCTGGCGTTCCCGCTGCCGTCGATCGTCGTCTGCGAGATGCTCGGCATCCCGCACGAGGACCGCGGCCTGTTCCAGAAGTGGGCGGCCGGGATGTTCGAGCGCAACAACCAGCCCTCGCAGCTGGAGCACAGCGAGGAGCGCGAGCGGGAGGTGGAGACGCACGCGGCCAGCCTGCTGCAGTTCCGCGGGTACGTGGCCGAGCATGCGGAACGGCGCCGCCGGAAGCCGCGCGAGGATCTGCTCACCGAACTCGTCGAGTCGCCCCTGACCGACGACCAGACGGTCAATTTCGCCTCCGCCCTGCTGATCGCCGGCCACCTCAACACCTTCATGATGCTCGGCAACACCGTCCTCTGCCTGGACGCGTTCCGCGACGTGCAGGACCGGGTCCGGGCCGACCGGTCGGGCATCCCGGCGGTGATCGAGGAATCGATGCGGTACCTCACGCCGTTCGCCGCGCTGAGCCGGGCCACCACCCGCGAGGTCGAACTCGGCGGCGAGACGATCCCGGCCGACCAGATGCTCCTGGTGTGGGTCGCCGCCGCGAACCGTGACCCGGCCGTGTTCACCGATCCGGACACCTTCGATCCCGGCCGGGACTCCCGCGCCCATCTGTCGCTCGGCCGGGGGATCCACTTCTGCCTGGGCGCGATGCTGGCCCGGGTGGAGGGCGAG
>NZ_JBFAZH010000095.1:0-12499 GCF_040681735.1 Actinoplanes sp. NPDC051633
GCGGTCGCCCGGTGGGGGTGGGGAGCGCCGGGGATCCGTCTCGCCCCCTCTCGCCGGCCACTCTCGGGTCGCGCTGCCCTTTGCCCGGCCTCCGCCCGGGCCCGGCGGCGCGGGCCCCCCCGCCGTCGGCCACGAACGACGGCAGGAATCCCTCGCTGCGCAGGACGATGCCGAGCATCTCCGCGAGCGCTGGATCGTCATCGACAACGAGTACCCGGGCTCTCATGCGGTCCAATATTGCACTGTCCCCCCACCCCACGCGGTACCCGGGGGCGATCATGCGGCGAAAAGCCCGCTGCCCCAGTGGTCGCCGGCGCCGTTCGGGCCCGGCGGGCAGGCGAACAGGGCGCTGGAGACGTGCCGCAGATACTCGTTCATCTCGTCCTTGCGCGCCAGGCTGCGCTGCACCGGGATGAACGACCGGCGCGGATCCCGCTGGTAGGCGATGAAGAACAATCCGGCGTTCAGCCGCCCCAGCCCGTCCGAGCCGTCGACGAAGTTGTAGCCCCGGCGCAGCATCCGGGCGCCGTTGTTGGTCGAGTGGTGGGCCAGCCGGACGTGCGCCGTCTCGGCGATCAGCGGCTCGCCGTCGTCACGCTTGGCGTTGAGGTCGATCGGATCGAACTCGCCGGCCTGCCCGATCGGCGCGCCGCTGCCCTTGTGCCGGCCGACGATCATCTCCTGCTCGGCCAGCGGCGACCGGTCCCACGTCTCGATCAGCATCCGGACCTTGCGGGTCACCATGTACGAGCCACCGGCCATCCACTCCGGCCCGTCCCCCGGCTGCACCCAGACGTGCTCGCGCAGCAGGTCGGCCTCCTCGGCCTTGACGTTCTCGGTGCCGTCCTTGAAGCCGAACAGGTTGCGCGGCGTGGCCTGCTGCGTCGAGGTCGACGACGTGCGCCCGAACCCGAGCTGCGACCACCGCACGCTGACCACGCCCATGCCGATCCGGGCCAGGTTGCGGATCGCGTGCACCGCCACCTGCGGGTCGTTCGCGCACGCCTGCACGCCGATGTCGCCGTCGGAGATGGCCGGCTCCAGCGCGTCACCGGGGAACCTCGGCAGTTTCGCCAGCGCGGCCGGCTGCCGGGCGGCCAGCCCGAAGCGGTCCCGGCCATCGGCATCGCGGAACAGCGACGGGCCGAACCCGACCGTGATCGTCAGCCCGGAGGCGGGCAGGCCGGTCGCCTCGCCGGTGTCGTCCGGAGGCGCCTCGGCGATGCCGTTCATCGCGCCGATCTCGCCGGCGTCCAGGCCCTGCGTCATCCGGCGAGCCGCGGCAGTCCAGTCCTTCAACAGCTGGATCAGCCGGTCGCGGTCCTTGGTGATCACGTCGAACGCGACGAAGTGCAACCGGTCCTGGGCGGCGGTGGTGATGCCGGCCTGGTGTGCGCCGTCGAACGGGACGGTGTCGGTCGCCGCCGGCGTCACGGCGGCGTCCGCGAAGAACGCGCCACCGATCCCGGCGGCCCCGGCGGCGCCGGCCACACCGACGCCGGCGAGCGCGATGGCTCGCCGGCGGGACACCCGGCTGGCGGTCATTTCTGCGACACCACCGCGGCGACCTTGCTGACCGGCTCGGCAAGCGCGTTGATCGCGTCGGACAGGGTCTTGAGGTCGGCCTGGGACAGCTCGTTGTGCAGCTTCCAGCCGTCGCCGGCGCGGTGTTTCGCCAGTGCGGCGTCCACGTTGGCGAACTCGGTGTCGAGCGTCTTGACCAGGGCGGCGTCCCGCTCCTCGAGCACCGGCCGCAGCGACGCGATGGCCGCCTTCGATCCCTCGACGTTGGCGTTGAAGTCCCAAAGGTCGGTGTGCGAGTAGCGGTCCTCCTCACCGGTGATCTTGCCGGTGGCGACCTCGTCCAGCAGGCCCTTCGCGCCGTTCGCGAGCTGCAGCGGGGAGAGCTTCTCGGCCTGCGCCTTCGACACGATCTCCTTGACGTCGGTGAGCAGCTGGTCGGCGATCGCCCCGTCCTTGCTGACGTCCGGCTTCGCCGCCCACAGGTCCTTCTCGATCCGGTGGAAGCCGGTGAACGCCATGCCCTCCTCGACGACCTCCTCGCGGCCGTCGATCTTCGGGTCGAGGTCGCCGAAGATCTCGGCCACCGGCTCGATCCGTTCCCAGTAGGTGCGCGCGATCGGGAACAGCGCCTTGGCCTCGTTCACCTTGTTCGCCTTGACGGCGGTGACGAACTCCTCGGTCTTGACCAGCAGCGCGTCGGTCTGGCTCTTCACGTATCGCGAGTAGCTGTCGGTCGCCGCGGCCAGGGCGGCGTCGTCGGTCAGCGGCGCGGACGAGCCGGAGACGGTGAACGCGGCCCGGATGCCCTTGCCGATCATGCCGGGCTTGCAGGCCGTCTCGTACGAGCCGGCGGGCAGCTCCACGTGCAGCTCGCGGGAGAGGCCGGGAGCGATGTTCTCCACCTCGCCCATCACCCGGTCCCCCGGCGCGTACACATAGAACTCGGTGACCTTCTGACCCTTGTTGGTGACGTTGAAGACGCTGGTCCCGGCGTCGCTCTCGGCCCGAGCGACCTCGCAGGAGCTGTCGCTCGCCTGCACCTTGATCGGACCACCCGCCGCGGCGGCGGTCGAGCCGTCGTCACCGGTGCCGCTGCAGCCGGCGAGGGCCAGCGTGCCGGCGGCGGCAACCAGAACTATGCGTCGCATGACTCTCCTATTTCTGCGGCGCGGGCGCCGGAATTCTCGTGAGGGACGGGAGGAGAAAGAGGATCAGGACCGGCAGGCCGTACGCGATCCAGGCGGCCACCTCGAGCACCGACGCCGTCGGGGTGATGTTGAACATGCCGGTGAGCAGCGCGGTGTACCAGGCGCCGGGGTCGAGCACGCCGCTGATGTCGTACGCGAGGTTGTTCAGCCCCGGCAGCACGTCGGCCTCCTGGAGGTCGTGCACGCCGTACTTGAGAATCCCCGCGGCGACCAGGATCAGCAGGGCGCCGGTGACGGTGAAGAAGACGGTGAGGTTGATGCGGACCGCGGTCGCGTACATCAGGTAGCCGATCGCGACCGCGCTCGCGATGCCGCCGAGCAACGCCCAGAGCGGACCGCCGTCGGCCGCGGCGCCCTGCACGGCGGAGTAGAAGATCAGTGACGTCTCCAGGCCCTCGCGCACCACGGCGAGGAAGGCCATCACGGCCACCGCGATCGAGCCGACGGCCAGCGCATCGGTCAGCCTGCTGCGCAGGTCACCGGCGATCGAGCGGGCCGCCTTGCGCATCCAGAAGATCATCCAGGTGACGAAGCAGACGGCCAGGATCGAGGTGATCGCCTCGAAGAGCTCGCGGTGCTCGTACTTCTGCAGCAGCGTCGTGGAGGTGTAGCTGAGCAGCCAGCCGAAGAAGACGGACAGCACCACGGCCAGACCGACCCCCGCCCACACCTGGGGGAGGCGGTCCTTCCGGTCGGACTTGACCAGGAACGCGATGAGGATGCTCACCACCAGGGTGGCTTCTAGACCCTCACGCAGACCGATGAGGTAGGTGGCGAGCATGGGATCTCCGCGTTAGGCATGGCTAAGTAAGGTTCGCCATACCTTAGACACCGCCCCGGCCGTCACGTCAAGCCACTGTGTCGCAAACGGCGGAGCGGTCCCGGTAGTCCGGAACCGCTCCAGTTTTCCGAAGGTCTGTCAGCGGTCGAATTCGCCGCTCCGGACGCCTTCGACGAAGGCGGTCCACTCGGCCGCCCCGAACCGCAGCTGCGGCCCGTCGGCGTCCTTGCTGTCACGGACGTGGACGACCGCCGGTGTCTCGGCGACCTCCACGCAGTGGCCGGCCGCGCCGGAGCGACTGCTCTTGCGCCATACCAACTTGTTGTCAGACAAGGTGTCCCTCCCCAGAGATCTCTTCGCCCTGCCCAACGAGGCAGGGGAATTGATGGATCCGGGTCAGCGGTAGATGCCACTCTTCCGGGTGACAAGCTCTCGGCTCGCCTCCGCGGTCAGGGCCCGTCGCCGCACGTCGTTGAAGGCCTCGCGGAAGACGTCGACGACCTCGCCCTTGAGGTGGAAGAAGCCGCCGGTGAGCCCCTCGCTGTGGACGATCGGCGCGCGGGTGTCGGCGGCGAAGTCGAGGATCATGAACGACTCCGACTGGGCCGCGTGGGCGCCGGCCGAGAACGGCAGGACCAGCAGCTCGACGCCGGGGCGCAGGCTCGACTCGTACAGCCGCTGCAGCTGCCTCTGCAGGACGTGCGGCCCGCCGACCTCGCGGTGCAGGACGGCCTCGTCGAGGACGACGGTGAGGCGCGGTGGCGGCTCGCGGACCAGCACGGTCTGCCGGGCCATCCGCAGGGCGAGCCGGCGCTGGGCGGTGTCCGGGTCGACGTCGGCGCCGACCTCGATGACCGCGCGCGCGTACTCGTCGGTCTGCAGCAGCCCCGGGACGATCTGGGTCTCCCATTCGGACATCGCGACGGCCTCGGCCTCGAGCGCGAGGTACTCGTCATAGGGCGCGGGCATCGCCGACCGGTACGGCGTCCACCACACCCGGCCCCGGCCGCGACGTGCCAGGTCGTGCAACCGGCTGCGTTCCTCGGCGGACGCGTTGTAGGTCGAGAGCAGGCGTTCCAGGTCGCCCTCGCTGATCCCGGTGCGCGCCGTCTCGATCCGGCTGAGCTTCGACTCCGACCAGTTCAGTGCGCGTGCGATCGCCGCGCCCCGTCGGTCCCCCCGCAGGCGGCGCAGTTCGTCACCCAACTCCCGCCGGGCAGTGGATGTCGGCCGTGCCACGCGAACACGGTACCGGTCCGTTCACGGACTGCAACTTGCATAGCTTGATATGCACTTGCAAACAGCCTGTGACCATGTGCTTAATGTTTGCGAAAGCACCACCGGTGGCGGCAACCGCCGGCCGTGAATGAGAAGCCCCGTCCAGCGGCGTGGACGGGGCTTCTTGTGACCTCAGTACCGGTAGTGGTCCGGCTTGTACGGTCCCTCGACCGCGACGCCGAGATACGAGGCCTGCTCCTTGGTCAGCTCGGTCAGCTTCACCCCGAGCGCACCGAGGTGCAGCCGCGCCACCTTCTCGTCCAGGTGCTTGGGCAGCACGTAGACGCCGACCGGGTACTCCTCGGTCTTGGTGAACAGCTCGATCTGGGCGATCGTCTGGTTCGAGAAGCTGTTGCTCATCACGAACGACGGGTGACCGGTCGCGTTGCCCAGGTTCAGCAGGCGGCCCTCGGAGAGCACGATGATCGAGTGCCCGTCGGCGAAGGTCCACTCGTCGACCTGGGGCTTGATGGTCGTCCTGGTCACGTCGCCGCGGCGAGCGAGGCCGGCCATGTCGATCTCGTTGTCGAAGTGCCCGATGTTGCCGACGATCGCCTGGTGCTTCATCCGCGCCATGTGCTCGTGGGTGATCACGTCGAAGCAACCGGTCGCGGTGACGAAGATGTCCGCCGTCTCGACCACGTCGTCGATCGTGGCGACCTGGTAACCGTCCATCGCCGCCTGCAGAGCGCAGATCGGGTCGACCTCGGTGATGATCACCCGGGCGCCCTGCCCCCGCAGCGACTCGGCGCAGCCCTTGCCCACGTCGCCGTATCCGAAGACGACCGCGACCTTGCCGCCGATCAGCACGTCGGTGGCCCGGTTGATGCCGTCGATCAGCGAGTGCCGGCAGCCGTACTTGTTGTCGAACTTGGACTTGGTGACCGAGTCGTTGACGTTGATCGCCGGGAAGAGCAGGGTGCCGGCCTGCTGCATCTCGTAGAGGCGGTGCACGCCGGTGGTGGTCTCCTCGGTGACGCCCTTGATGCCGGCCGCCACGCGGGTCCAGCGCCGGTCGTCCTCCTCGAGGCTCTTGGCCAGCACGCCGAGGATCACCGCATACTCCTCCGAGTCGGCGGTGTCTGCTGACGGCACGGCGCCCAGCTTCTCGAACTCGGCGCCCTTGTGGACCAGCAGCGTGGCGTCACCGCCGTCGTCGAGGATCATGTTGGGACCCTCGCCGTCCGGCCACAGCAGCACCCGCTCGGTGCACCACCAGTATTCCTCGAGGGTTTCACCCTTCCAGGCGAAGACCGGCACACCGCGCGGGTCCTCCGGCGTCCCGTCCGGCCCGACGACGATCGCCGCGGCGGCGTGGTCCTGCGTGGAGAAGATGTTGCATGAGGCCCACCGGACCTGGGCGCCGAGCGCGGTCAGCGTCTCGATCAGCACCGCGGTCTGGATGGTCATGTGCAGCGACCCGGTGATCCGGGCGCCGCGCAAGGGCTGGCTGGGGCCGTACTCAGCGCGCAGCGACATCAGGCCGGGCATCTCGTGCTCGGCAAGCTGGATCTCCTTGCGGCCGAACGCGGCCAGCGAGAGGTCAGCAACCTTGAAGTCGTTTTTCACCGGGCTGGTCAATTCGAACTCCTAGCATTTTGGCAGCGCTCCATGCTAGTTGCCGCGTGGCCACGCGCCGTCGCTCGGGATCCAAGATCCAAGACCATGCCAAGGGTACGAACACACGGGCCACAACCGCAGAGCCGGGCTCCCGTGGCGCACCGCGACCGCCGCGGGGGTCGAGGCCGTGAACGCGCCTGGCGCGCGAGCGCCGAGCAGATCACGCACACAGCGAACGGGACGACAGGTCAAAGACCCGCCGCCCCGTTCATCCCCCCGGTTTGGTACCGCGCGCGTCCGTGGGACCCCCCGATCACCAATGACGCTGCGTGGTTATAGATTCACACTCCGCACAGGGCAGTGTCAAGCAAATCCTGAAATTTCCCGATTTGGGCGCGTTGGTCGTCCGGCATGCGCCAGCCTCAGGATGGGACGGCTGCCACAAACGCGACGCCCGTGCCCGCCAGCGTCAGCGCTCCGGTCTCCGCCGACGCATAGGCGGCCGTGGCCGGCGTCAGCTCCGCCGGCGTGCCGTGCGGCTCCGCCACGAACGTGTCGCCCTCGACGCCCAGCGCGATCCGCGGGCCCGTCGCCGGCAGCGTCACCGGCGGCCGGCCCGGCCCGAGCTCGACGCGGTAGAGCTCGAACTCCCCCACCGGCACCCGCCAGGTGGTGACGCCGGGCGCGACCGGGGTCGCCGGGAAGATCGGGTCCTCCAGCACCTCGAAGCGCAGCACCCGCAGCAACTCGTCGACGTCCACCCGCTTGGGCGTCAGCCCGCCCCGCAGCACGTTGTCGCTGGCCGCCATGATCTCGACGCCCGCGCCGCGCAGGTAGGCGTGCATGTTGCCGGCCGGCATCCAGATCGCCTCACCCGGCGCCAGCCGCACGTGATTGAGCAGCAGCGCCACCAGCACTCCGGGGTCACCCGGATAGTGCGAGGCCAGCGTGTGCACCAACGCCGAGTCGGACCGCGCCACCACCGACTCGACCAGCGATGCCCGATCCGGCTCCGGCCACGTCAGCAGCAACCGCACCGCTTCGTGCAGCCCGCTGACCCCGGCCCGCAGCGCGGCCACCACCGGCGCCAGCTCGGCCAGATCCAGCGCCGCCAGCGCCGTCGCCGACACGTCGGGCGACCGGAAGCCGCACAGCGCCTCGAACGGCGTGATCGCGACCAGCATCTCCGGCTTGTGGTACGCGTCCGTGTAGTTCCTCGGCAGCGACGGATCGGCCTCCTGCGCCGCGAAGGCCCGCCGTGCGTAATCCGCGTCCGGGTGCGCCTGCAGGGACAGCGGCGCCTCGGCCGCCAGCAGCTTCATCAGGTACGGCAGCCGCGGCCCGAAGGCGTCCAGGGCCGGCGAGCCCAGCTGCGCCTTCGGGTCCTCCTCGATCACCGTGGCCAGGCTGATCGGCCCGTCCGGGCCACTGACCGTGGAGGGGTCGCCAGGGTGGGCGCCCAGCCACAGCTCCGCCTCGGGGGCGTCGCTCGGCGCCGGCCGGCCCTGCAGCTCGGCGATGATCGTGCGGGAGCCCCACGCGTACGGCCGGATGACACCGGTCAGCCGGTGCACGCCGCGCAGCGCGGCCGGCCCGCTCATGCGTGCGCCGGCGGGGCCGTGTCCACCGTCTGCGCCCCGGCCGCGGGCGGTGACCCGGCGCTCGGCGAGTAGATGTCCGGCTCGATGTAGATCACCCGCGCGATCGGCAGGGCCGCGCGGATCCGCTCCTCGGCCTCGTTGATGTGCGTCGCGATCTCCTCCGCCCGCGCCGAGCGCGGCACCGCCACCTTGGCGGCCACCAGAAGTTCCTCGGGCCCCAGGTACAGCGTCTTCATGTGGATGATCCGCTCGACGCCCTCGCCGCCCAGGAACGCCTGCTCGATCTTGCGGACGTCCTCGGGGGTGGCGCCCTCGCCGAGCAGCAGGCTCTTGGTCTCGATGGCCAGCACGACCGCGATGCTGACCAGCAGCAGCCCGATCGCCGCGGTGCCGACACCGTCCCAGAGGCCGTTGTGGGTGATCAGCGTGAGAACCACGCCGAACAATGCGAACACCAGGCCGATCAGGGCGCCCAAGTCCTCGAGCAGCACCACCGGCAGCTCCGGCGCCTTGGCCCGGCGGACGAACCGCACCCAGCCGATCTCGCCGCGGACCAGGTTGGACTCGTGGATCGCGGTGCGGAACGAGTAGGTCTCCAGGCCGATCGCGACCACCAGCACGACGACGGGCACCCACTGCCAGCTTTCGATCGGCTCCGGGTGCTGGATCTTGTGGTACGCCTCGTACAGCGCGAACAGGCCGCCGACGCTGAACAGCACGATCGAAACGATGAACGCGTAGATGTAGCGGTCCCGGCCGTACCCGAAGGGGTGTTCCGGGGTGGCCTTGCGCTGCGACCGCTTGCCGCCGAGCAGGAGCAGGCCCTGGTTGCCCGAGTCGGCGACCGAGTGGATCGACTCGGCCAGCATCGACGACGAGCCGGTGAGCAGCCACGCGATGAACTTCGTGGCCGCGATGCCCAGGTTCGCCGCCAGCGCGGCGATGATCGCTCTCGTTCCGCCGCCCGCGCTCACTGCAGTCCCTCCGGCTTCGGGTTGCTCAGTTCCTTCATTTCGTCGATGGCCGGCACCGCCATCGGGTCGAGCCCGTGCGCGAGCGCCAGATAGAGCGACGCGAAGTCGGGCACGGCGACCAGCGAGGCGAGCCGCTCCAGCGTCGAGCCGCCCTCGGCGACCAGCACGTCACAGCGCACGCCGCGGCGCTCGGCCAGCACCTGCACGGCGTCGGCGCGGCGCTCCTCGACGGCGATCGGCTCGTCCGCGTCCTCCTCGGGGTTGAGGCCGCCGTCGCGGAAGATCACCAGCCGCAGCCGGGTCGTCGCCGCCTCGTCGTCGGAGTCGTCCGGGTCGGCGAAGATGTCGCGCGACGACTCGGCCAGGCCGCCGAAGACGCCGTCCAGCAGGCCGACGCGTCCGCGGCCGGCCTCACCCAGCGAGCCGGCCATCACCGGGTACCGGGCGTTGGCCGCCAGCGTGTCGGCGAACCGGCGGGCGGCGACCGTGGCCAGCGGCGAGGAACCCCAGATCACGGGCACCGAACCGGCCAGACCCAGGGCCAGCGACTTGGCCGGGTTCACGAACGACTCGGCCGCGGGCCGGGACCGCTCGGCATCGGTGTCCAGCCGGGTCGCGGTTTCCGCGAGGTCGGCCTCGTTAACCTTGACCAGGCCGAGGCCGCGGGCCGCGAGCAGCACCGGCACGGTCAGCCCCCACAGGCTGGCCCGGGCAGGCGCCCGGCGCGGCACCGGGATGAACGGCGCGCGGGCCCGCTCGGCCATCGCCTGCAGCTCGGAGTCGGGGCTGCCGATCGCGACCAGGCGGGCGCCGCGGCGGGCGGCGGCGTCGGCCGCGGCCAGCGCCTCGGGGCTGCGGCCGCTGCCGGAGACGGCGATCACCACATCGGCGGCGCCGACCCAGCCGGGCAGCGCCGAGCTGCGGTGCCCGACGATCGGCACCGGGCAGCGCGGCCCGGCGACGGTGAACAGGATGTTGCCGGTCAGCCCGGCGGTGCCGATGCCGGCCACCACGACCGCCCGCGGACGGCCCTCGTCGGCCAGCCCGCTCAGGTCGGCCTCGGCGGCGAGCGCCGCGGCCTCGCGGACCTGGGCGCCGGCCGAGGCGGTGGCCCGCAGCATGCCGCCCGGGTCGTTGTCGAGCATCGCCTGCTCGTCGTCGAGCAGCGACTCGTCGACGTGCCGGTGGCCGGCCACCCCGGCCGTGCCGTCCATCGGAGCCGCCATCAGGACGCTCCCCCGGGGCCCGGGTTCTCCGCCGCCGCCGCCGACGGCTCAGCGGCCTGCGGCTGCCCAGCCCCGGAGGGGCTCGGGTTCTCCGCCCTTGCCGAAGGCTCAGCGGCCGGAAGCAGCAGAGCTTCGTCCAGGAGGAGGACCGGGATGTCGTCGCGGATCTGGAAGACGCGGCCGCACTCGGTGCAGGTCAGCGTCTGCGCCTCCGGGTCGTGCGTCAGGGGGGCGTGATGCGTGTCCGGACAGGCCAGAATGTCCAGCAACTGCGGATCGAGGGCCACCGGGCATGCTCCTTGTGCGTGGCGGTTTCAGGTTCGACAGCGATCCTAACTGCGCACGATGGCGAGCACCTCGTCACGCAGGGACGCCATTCGATCCGGCTTGGCCGCCTCAACATTGAGCCGCAGCAGGGGCTCGGTGTTGGACGCGCGCAGGTTGAACCAGGCGCCGTCGGGCAGCGTGGCGGTCAGCCCGTCCAGCTCGTCGAAGGTCGCGTTCGAGAACGCCGCGCGGACCTCCGCGGTCTTCGCCGCGGCGTCGGCGACGGTGGAGTTGATCTCGCCGGAGGCGCAGTACCGCTCGTACTCCGCGGCGAACTCCGACAGCGGCCGGTCCTGCTCCCCCAGCGCCGCCAGGACGTGCATGGCGGCCAGCATGCCGGTGTCGGCGAACCAGAAGTCGCGGAAGTAGTAGTGCGCCGAGTGCTCGCCGCCGAACACCGCGTTGGTGCGGGCCATCTCGGCCTTGATGAACGAGTGGCCGACCCGGCTCCGCAGCGGCCGGCCACCGCTCTCGGCGATGATCTCGGGAACGGCGGCCGAGGTGATCAGGTTGTGGATCACCGTGCTGCCCGGGAACTTGGCCAGCTCCCGCCGGGCGACCAGCGCGGTGATCGCGGAGGGCGACACCGCGTCACCGTTCTCGTCGACCACGAAGCAGCGGTCGGCGTCGCCGTCGAAGGCCAGGCCGATGTCGGCGCCCTGGGCGCGGATCGCCTCCTGGAGGTCGACCAGGTTGGCCGGGTCGAGCGGGTTGGCCTCGTGGTTGGGGAACGAGCCGTCCAGCTCGAAGTAGAGCGGCACGATCTCCAGCGGCAGGGCGGGCAGGACCTGGTCGCCGAGCACGGCCGGGACGGTGTGACCGCCCATCCCGTTGCCCGCGTCCACGATCACCTTGAGCGGTCGGATGCCCGACAGGTCGACCAGTTTGCGCAGGTGCGCTGCGTAGTCGGCGAGCATGTCGCGGTGCTCGACCCGCTCCGGGCCGTCGGCCACCGCGTCGAGGTCGCCGAGCAGCTCCTCGGCCCGGCGGCGGACCACGAACAGGCCGCTGTCCTGCCCGATCGCCCGGGCGCCGGCCCGGCACATCTTGATGCCGTTGTACTGCGCCGGGTTGTGGCTGGCCGTGAACATCGCGCCGGGCAGCCCGAGCGCGCCGGACGCGTAGTAGAGCTGGTCGGTCGAGCCGAGGCCGGTGTGCACCACCGCCGAGCCGGCCGCGTTGACCCCACGGGCGAAGGCGGCAGCCAGGGCCGGGCCGGTGGCGCGCATGTCGTGGGCGAGCACGATGCGGTCGGCGTCGTCCCCCGACTCCCGCAGCATCTCGACGAAGGCCGTGCCGATCGCCCGGGCCACCGACTCGTCGAACTGGTCGGGAACGATGCCACGCACGTCGTACGCCTTGATGATCTGCGACAGATCAGACAATGCTCGCTCCTCAGCCCTGGTTGTCCTGCCGCGAGACTAACGGAGCAGGGGTACCGAAAGGCCCGCATTGGGTCACAGCAGTGCGTCGCGAGACAGCCGGTCGGCGATTCGAGTGGTCTCCGGCAGCCGGAAGGAGGGCGTCAGCCGCAGGGTCAGCGCGCAGGCGGTGTCGAGATCCATCCGGTGCCCGGCGGACACGTACACCGGTTTGACGCCGTCGCGGGTGCGCAGCAGGGCGCCCACCACCTCGCCGCGATCCACCAGCGGCGACGCCGAGCCCCTGGCGGGAGTCGGGTCGGCGGCGACGCCCACCAGGCGGGTCTTGCCGACGCCGAACGACGGCAGGTCGAGCAGGACGCCCAGGTGGCAGGCCAGGCCGAAGCGGCGCGGGTGCGCCCGGCCCTGCCCGTCGCAGACCACCACGTCGGGCCGCACGGTGAGCCGTTCGAACGCCTCCAGCACGGCCGGCAGCTCGCGGAAGGCGAACAGGCCCGGCACGTACCCGAAGGCCGGCCTGCCCTTGACGACGACCCGGTCGACGACGCCCAGGGCGGCGTCCAGCACGACCACCGCCGCGGCGAGCCGGTCGCCGGCGTACGAGACGTCGACCCCGGCGAACAGCGCCGGGTCGGCCG
>NZ_JBFAZH010000096.1:0-12481 GCF_040681735.1 Actinoplanes sp. NPDC051633
GCTGGTGGAGACGGGCTCGACGCTCTTCGCGCGGCCGCCGCCCGCCGCCGAGGGCCGGGTGATCCTGGCCGGCCTCGTCGACGAGGCCGAGAAGGCCGGCGAGGTGGGCGGCTCGCCCTGCACCAGCATCTCGAGGGCCCGGGCGGCCAGCACCCACTCGCCCGCCTTCTCGGCCTCGTCGACGAGGCCGGACAGGATCTCCCGGCCCTCGGCGGCGGTCTGCGGCCGCTCGATGAGCGTCGAGCCCTTCTCCACCAGCGCCGCCAGCCGGACGGCCGGCAGGTCGAACTCCTCCGCCAGCGCCAGCGCGCGGTCGGACCAGAGCACCGCGGCATCGGGTTCGTCCCGCAGATACGCCGACTGCGCGATCGCGGTCATCGCCCTCGCCTGGTCGGCACCCGGCGGGAGCTGCGCGATCAACGTCTCGATGTGCCGCGTCAGCGCGCGCATCTCGGCGGTCTCCCGGGACTCCCAGGCGATCCGGACCAGCAGGTACAGCGACTCGGCCCGGTCGGTCGCGGTGCCGGCGAGGTCACGCCAGCGGCGGCCGTACCGCAGCGCGTCGTCCAGCAGCCCGGCCAGCCACGCCGCCCGGGCGGCGGCGGCGATCAGCTCGGTGTCGTCGGGCGCCTCGTCCAGGCCGGTCTCCGCCAGCTGCAGAGCTTGGTAGGCGGAGCCGATCGAGAGGTACAGCGCGGAACCGCGGCGGGCCGCGGCGATCATGTCGTCGTACCGGCCGGCGCCGCGCGCGTGGTGCACCACCATGGCCGGGTCCGAAGGGCCGCCGCCGTCAGCCCCGGCCGGGTGGCCGGCCGAGCGACGCAGGAGCACGTCCAGCGCGGCCTCGTGCAGCCGGCGACGCTGCCGGCCGAGCATCTGGTCGGCGATCGCCTCGCGCACCAGCGCGTGCCGGAAGGCGAACTCGTCCTCTCCGGACTCGACGAGCACACCGCGGGTGACCAGGTCACGCAGCACGGCGACCAGCTCGTCCTCGCCCGTCGCCGTGACGCCGGCGAGCAGGTCGAACGGGACGCGCTGGCCCAGCACGGCGGCGGCCTCGACGATGCGGCGGCTGTCCGGGTCGAGGTCGTCGACCTGGCGGCGCAGCACGTCGGCGAGGCTCCACGGCAGCGGCTGCTCGACCAACGCCTCCACGTCCTGCGCCGGCAACGCGCGCAGCAGCTCCTCCAGGAAGAACGGGTTTCCGCCGGTGCGATGGTGCAGAGCGGTCGCGGCGCGCATCGGCGCCGGGGCGCCGGTGACCGCCGCCAGCAGCGCCGCGGTCTGCGCGGCGGTGAGGCGATCGAGTCGTACGTGGGTGACGGCATGCCGGCGTTCCATCCGGGCCAGCAGGCCGGCCACCGGGTGGCGGTGGGTCACCTCATCCGGCCGGTACGTGCCGATGAGCAGCCTCGGCCCGCGTTGCTCGGCGATCCGCTCGAACAGCGCCGCGCTCTCCGAGTCGGCCCAGTGCAGGTCCTCGAAGACGAGGATCGCGGGTGCGTCGCCGATGAGGTCGGCCAGGATGGACAGGCCGGTGTGCAGACGCTCCACCGGGCTGCGCCGGGCGTCCGACAGGGCCGCCAGATGCTCCTCGTCGACCTCCACCCGGCCGTCGATGGCGTCCAGGAGCACTTCGTACGGCCGGGACAGCGAGCCGGGCTCCGCCTGGCCGACCAGCACCACCGTCTCCGCCGGCACGGTCGTCAGCAGCTCGCGGACCAGCCGCGTCTTCCCGATGCCCGGCTCCCCCGCGATGAGCGCGACCGCCGGCTCACGCGACGAAGCGAGCTGCGCCAATCGGCGCAGCTCGCTGTCCCGCCCGATCATCACCGGGCTGGCACCACCGCGGACGGCTCGCACGACGCAAGATTACCGGCGGGATGTCCGCGGACGACTTCATTTTTCTTGGCTTTGCGGGCCTTGCGGGCCTCGCGGGCAATGGTCAGCAGGTGGTGCTTCTCGGCGTCGGCGATCAACTCACGGTGGTGGTCGTTCGCCATCGTCAGAAAGACCATCGGGTGCATCATCATGGCTCGTCTCCTCGTCAACCGGTGATGTCTCCATCCTGGGCTGACCGGAGCGCTGTCACATCGGACGCACCCACCTATCTTCCCTGGTCAAAGGCGCTTAGGAGAGGCGTGCGGGCGGCCTAGGCATACCTAGGGCATACCTAGGCGTACCTGGGTCAGCGCCGGTCGGCCGGGTCCGTGGCGATGATCCGGTCCAGGGCCTGCCGCAGTTGCACGACGACGTCGGCCCCGATCGCGTCGTTCAGCCACTGGTCGAAGTCGCCGATCACCCGTTCGCCCGTGTCGATGGCCCGCCAGCCGGCGTCGGTGAGGCTGACCCGCCTGGCCCGGCCGTCGTCGGGGTCCGGCGCGACGGTCACGTACCCGTGCGCGGCGAGATAGCGGATCAGCTCGCCGACCGCCTGCTTGGTCATCCGGGTGCGCCGGGCCAGCTCGGTGACCCGGGTGCCCTCGGGGTCGATGGCCATGAAGACGGGCGCGTGGGCCGAGCGCAGGTCGGGAAAGCCGGCCGCTCGCAGCGCCGCGTCGAGCTCGGCACTGAGCCGTTGCCCGGCCGCGGTCAGCAGCGAGCCGAGCGGTGTCGGGGCACCGAGAAACGGATTAGTAAGGCGCTTGACCATTTCGTCTCCGTACCCGTAGCGTGCTGGTAAGGCACCTTACCAACTAGCGGAGGTGGAAGCGATGCGGTGGATGGATGCTGCCCGGCGATTCGGCGGGCTGCTGTGGGTGGCGGCCGGCGTGGTGTTCCAGCTGGTCATGCTGGGCCGGGTGCGGCCGGGTGTCATCACGCTGATCTTGATCGCGGCGACCGTGCTCCTCGCGGCCGCCGTCGTCACGGCGCGCGGCCGGCCGCGACGACTCGTCCGGATGCTCGGCAGGCTGGCCGCAGTCTTGCTGGCCCTCGACTTCGCCGGAGCCGTCGCCGACCGGTTCGGGCTGTTCGGCACCGAGGGAGCGAGCTGGGGCAGCTGGGACGCGTTCGTGTCGTACACCGGGCGGCTGCTGCCGTTCGTACCCGACTCCCTCGTCGGCGTCGCCGCGGCCTCGGCCACCGCGGGCGAGATCGCGCTCGCGATCTGGCTGGTCTCCGGCCGGCAGCGGCGCTGGGCCGGCAAGGCCGCGGCGGGCCTGCTCACGGTGTACCTGGTGGCGATGGGCCTCGCGATCGGGCTGACCGAGGTGGCGCGCTTCGCCCTGCCGATCCAGATCGGCGGCGCCCTGCTCGTCTCGGCCATCCCGGCCCGCCGGAGCGCGCCGGCGGCCGACGGCACTCCCGCAATCGACGCCGGCGAGCCGATCCCACAGCACGCGCGGCGCGGGCAATAGGTGCAGAGTGAACACCATGCCCGTCGGACGTCTGCACCACCTGATCGTCGACTGCCCGGACCCGGCCGCCTCGGCCCGATTCTGGAGCGCGCTGCTCGGCCTTCCGATCACCCATGACGACCCGGATTTCATGGTGGTGTCGGCCGACACGACCACCTCCGGCACGGCATTTCAGCGCGCGCCCGATCAGCGACCGCCGACCTGGCCCGATCCGGACGTTCCACAGCAGATGCATCTCGACGTCATGGTCGACGATCCGGCCACCGCCGCCGAGGCGGCGGTGGCTCTCGGCGCCCGGCCGTTGCCGGGAAACCACGTCTTCGCCGACCCGGCCGGCCATCCGTTCTGCCTCATCCCACGTCCGGGCTGGGCCCCGCCGGTCAACCCGGAGGCGTCTCCACCCGGGCGATGAGCTGCTTCAGCCGGCCGATCTCCTCGGCCAGCGCGGTGGCGCCGGCGGCGGTGAGGGTGATCCAGGTGCGGGCGCGCTTGCCCTCGTACCCCTTCTCCACCTCGATCAGGCCGGCCTCCTCGAGCACGCTCAGGTGCTTGGAGAGGTTGCCACCGGTCAGGTCGAGCTGAGTGCGCAGATAGCCGAAGTCGACGCGGCGTCCTTCGTGGACGATGGTGAGAATCCCCAGCCGGACCCGCTGATGCACCACTTCGTCCAGCCCGGTGACCGGGTGCGCGGCGTCCGGGTCGGAGGCGTCCAGGTGCGCGGCGTCCGGGTCGGAGGCGTCGGCCACGGCGGTCACCGGCTCCGCCGGCCGGCCATCGCGAAGCCGGCCGCCCCCAGCAGCAGCACGACGCCGGCGATGACCTGCGGCACCGCGAACCCGGCCCGGATCCCCCAGGGGGGCGAGCTCCAGCCGTCGCCCATCGGCAGCACCAGCAGCACCAGCGCCAGGTAGCCGATGGTGAACGCCAGCAGCGCGACGTTGCGCTCCAGCCGGGCCAGCACCAGCAGCGCGACCCCGATCACGCCCCAGGGTGAGACCAGCCGGTCGAGCACGAACCACCAGTACGGAAGCGGGTCGAGGGGTGCCGGGTGGCTGGGGAAGTAGAGGCGCGCCGCCACCCACGCGGCGGTGAACACGACGGTGGTCGCGGCGCCGGTGATCGCGTACGGCCACACCCGGGCGCCGACCCCGCGCGCCCGCGCGGCCCGCACGTACCAGAAGGCGATGGCCGCATATGCCAGCAGCAATGCCGCCGGCCAGTAGTACAGCACGCCCTGTCGCGCGAATCGGCAACCGCCGTCGGCGGAGCACTGCACGTCCGCGCCGAACCAGTCGAACGGGATCCCCACGAGCGTCACCACGGCCAGCACCAGGAGCGCGCCCCAGGTCATCCGCTGGTCGCGACGCACCCGGTGCGCGAGAGCCCGCACGTCGGAGAGCAGCCGGTGGGGATCGCCGGCCGGCATCGATTCAGTGGTCATGCCAATAGGTTTCCACAACAAACCTGTCGGCGCTAGTGCGAGATCAGGGCGGCCTCGATCGCGGAGACGACCTGGTCGTCCTCGGGCTCGGTGCCCGGCCCGAACCGGGCGACCACCTCGCCGGACGGGCCGACGAGGAACTTCTCGAAGTTCCAGCGGATGTCGCCGGTGTAGCCGTCCGCGTCCGGGAAGTCGACCAGCTCGGCGTAGAGCGGATGCCGGCCGGCGCCGTTGACCTCGACCTTCTCGGTGAGCGGGAAGGTCACGCCATATGTGGCCGAACAGAACTCGGCGATCTCCTCGGCGCTCCCCGGCTCCTGCCCGCCGAACTGGTTGCACGGAACGCCCAGCACGGTGAAGCCGCGACCGGCGTACTTCTCCTGCAACCGCTCGAGACCGTTGTACTGCGGCGTCAGGCCGCACCTGGAGGCGACGTTCACCACCAGGGTCACGACACCGGGCCGGGGAGCGAGGTCGGCCGACGGGTCGGTGCCCCCGGAGATCGTCACGTCAGAGATCGTCATCGGTCCAGCGTAGGTCGCCGCGGCCCGGCACGGTCGCCGTCACCCGAGCCGCGCCGCGATGGCCCGCGCACACTCGACGGCTTCGGTGTGCGTGGTGTCCACCTCCACGTCGTAGCGGACACCCTCGTGAACCACCGTCGCCTGAGCCGCGGCCATCCCCCGCGCCCGGTCCCCGCGGGCGATCTCCCGGCCCGCGGCCACGCCGGCCTCGCACCGCACACCCACCCACAGCACCCGCAGCCCGTCGAGGGCATCCGTCCACCGCTGCTGGGAGGCGGCTCCACCGAGGAAGACGTCGTCGACGACGACGCCCACGCCGGCCCGGGCCACCTCGGCCACCCCGCGCATCCAGGCGGCCTCCACGATGCGGAACTGCGGCCCGATGCTCACCCCGCCGCCGGGATCGATCTCGATCCCCGAGGACGTCGTCCGCAGGGACGGAGGCATGGCGTCGACGAGGCCGTCCACGCTGAACGCGAGCCACGGATCGGCCAGGATCGCCTGAAGGCACCGCACGATCCCGGACTTGCCGGAGCTGGATCCACCGTTCACCACGATCACCTGAGTCGTCACCGGGCCAGCGTAGGACCACATCAAATCGGTTGCCGGCGGGCCCGCGGCCCGTGACATTGTGCGCGTGACCTCTGCTCCCGTCCCGATGCCCGATCGCCGGCTGGTCGACCTGAGCGTGGTGCGACGGCTGGTCGCCAGCCAGTTCCCGCAGTGGGCCGACCTGCCGGTCCGGCCCGTCGACACCAGCGGCTGGGACAACCAGACCTTTCGCCTCGGTGACCGCATGTCGATACGGCTGCCCACGGCTCGGGAGTATGCGCTGGCCGTCGACAAGGAGCACCGATGGTTGCCGGTGCTGGCCCCGCAGTTGCCGCTGCCGATCCCCGTACCGCTGGTCAAGGGCGAGCCCGGCGAGGACTTCGCCTTCCCGTGGTCCATCTACGAATGGATCGACGGCGAACCCGCCGGTGCCGCCACCGTCGGCGACATGGTTGCGTTCGCCGGCCGCCTGGCCGCCTTCCTCGTGGCTCTGCGACACGTCGACCCGGCCGGAGGGCCCGGGCCGGGGCTGCACAACTGGTTCCGCGGCGGGCCGCTTGAGGTCTACGACGCCGACACCCGCCGGGCGGTCGAGGCCCTCGACGGCCACGTGCCGAGGGACGAGGTCCTGGCGGTCTGGCAGGCGGCCCTCGACGCCCGCTGGGACGGTCGGCCGGTGTGGTTCCACGGCGACGTGAGCCTGGACAACGTCCTGGTCCGCGACGGCGAGGTGGGCGCCGTCATCGACTTCGGCACGTGCGGCGTCGGCGACCCCGCGTGCGATCTGGCGATCGCTTGGAGGCAACTGTCAGGGGCGAGCCGCGAAGTGTTCCGCGCCGGGATCGGCGTGGATCCCGGCACGTGGGCGCGCGGGCGAGGCTGGGCGCTGTGGAAGGCGCTGATCGACTACGCCGCCGGGACCGCGGCGGCGAAACGGGTCATCGACGAGATACTGGCCGATCACTCGGGTCCTCGCTCGCCTTTCGCGGCCGCCTGATCTGATCGGTGCCGCTCCCACTCGACAGGCTGCCGCGACGTCGTGTCGATAGCCTGGGGCCATGCTGATCGGGGTGGACTGGGGAGGCACCAAGATCGAAGCAGCCGCGCTCGACGCGGACGGCGTGGCCGTCGACCGCCGCCGGGCGGACACCCCTCGATCCGACTACGAGGGCTGCCTGCGGCTCATCGCGGACCTGGTGGAACAGATCGAGACGGGTACGGGCGCGCCCGGCACGGTCGGCGTCGGACTGCCGGGCTCACTGGACCCCCGGACCGGGATCGCCAAGGGCGCCTCCTCGACGTGGATGAACGGACGCCGGGTCGAGGAGGACCTCCGTCGCGTGCTGGGCCGGGAGGTCCGCACCGCGAACGACGCCGACTGTCTCGCCGTCTCGGAGGCGGTCGACGGCGCCGGCCATGGCCACCGCGTCGTGTTCGCGGTGATCCTGGGCAGCGGCGCGGGCGCCGGCATCGCCGTCGACGGCCGCGCCCACCACGGTCCGAACAACGGCGCCGGCGAGTGGGGCCACAACCCGCTGCCGCTGCCGGACGTCACCGAGCTCCCGGGACGGGCGTGCTACTGCGGCCGGCACGGCTGTCTCGAGACGTGGGTGTCGGGCCGGGCGTTCGCCCGCGATTACCGTACCCATGCCGGTGTCGATCTGGCCGAGCCGGTTACCGTGAGCGGGGCCGAGGTCATCGCGCGGATGCGTGCCGGCGACCGGCTCGCGCGGCTGGTGTGGGACCGATACGTCGATCGTCTCGCCCGCGGCCTCGCACTGGTCGTCAACGCTCTGGACCCGGATGTCCTGGTGATGGGAGGCGGAATGTCGAACGTCGACGAGCTGTACGCCGATCTGCCGCCCCGATTGGCGTCCCGGGTGTTCTCCCCGGTGTTCTACACGCCGGTGGTCCGCGCCCGGCACGGCGACTCCAGCGGTGTTCGCGGCGCGGCCTGGTTGTGGCGATGACGGCGGCCGCCGGCCTGCGGGACCGATACGACGCGGGACGGGCCATGGTGCTGGCCGGCGGTGAGCTGGCGGCGTCCTACTTCGCCCGGCTGGACGACCTGCGGGTGACCGCCAAGGGCGTGCAGGACGTCGTCACCCAGGCCGACGTGGAGGTCGAACGCCTCCTGGCCCGCGGGATCGCCGAGCGGTTCCCGGACGACGCCTTCCTCGGCGAGGAGACCGGCGCCGCCGGCCTGGCGGAGTCGCGCGGGGTGTGGGTGGTCGACCCGATCGACGGCACGCAGCCGTTCGTCAGCGGGCTGTCCAGCTGGTGCGTGTCCATCGCGTACGTGTACGACGGCGTTCTCCAGTTCGGATTCGTGCACAATCCCCCGCTCGGCGAACTGTTCGAGGGCGGGCTCGACCGTCCCGCGATGCTGAACGGGGCACCGATCACGCCCCATGCCGGCCGGGCGGTCACGGACGGACTGGTGGCACTCGGCTATGCGCCCCGGATCCCGGTCGACGCCATCCTTCCGGTGATGGAGCGCCTGCTGCGCAACGGCGGGATCTACTACCGCAACGGTTCCGGCGCGTTGATGCTGTGCTACGTCGCCTGCGGCCGGCTGCTCGGCTACATCGAACCGCACCTCAACTCGTGGGACTGCCTCGGCGCGCTCGCCGTCGCGCGGGCCGCCGGCGCCCGGACCAACGACTACCTCACCGGCGACGCCCTGCTCGCCGGCAACCGCATCGTGGCCGGGCCGCCGGCCGTCTACGACGCCCTCGACGCGATCCTCGGCCGATAGGGGATTTCCCCGGCGCGACGGCCGGCCCCGGGCGGGCATCGTCGAGCCCATGACCACACCGAACATCCTCGGCATCTCGCACATCACGCTGACGGTCCGCGACATCGCCGCGGCGACCGACTTCTGGACCGGCGCCCTCGGCTTCGACCTCGCCATCGAGCAGGAGGCCTTCCGGTTCGTCGTACGCCGGGAGCTGCCGGTCGCGATCTTGCTGGTGGGGCACGGCTCCGGCACGTTCGACGAGCACCACGTGGGCCTCGATCACCTCGCCTTCGCCGTGCCGGACGTCGAGTCGCTGCGGCAGTGGGAGCAGCGGATGAAGGAGTACGGCGTGCCCTACACCCCCATCGTCGACGGCGACGGCGGTCACCACCTCAACCTGCGCGCCCCGGACGACCTGCCCATCGAGCTCTACGTGATCAACGAGACGATGGCCACCGCGATCGGTCTGGGCTCCACGGCCGAGGCGGTCAGCCGCGTGGCGTACTGAGGTCACGGGCCAGCTCGGTCCGCGTCCGCAGGCCACGCTTGCGCAGCACGGCGCCGACGTGGTGCTCCACGGTCTTCGGGCTCAGGAACAACGCCGTGGCGACCTCCTTGTTGGTGCGGCCCTCCGCGACCAGCAGCGCGACCCGCGTCTCCTGAGAGGTCAGCGCGCCGCCGTCGCCGGTCCGGGACCGCGCCCGTTCACCGGTCCCGGCCAGCTCCTCGGCGGCCCGCCCGGCCCACAGCGTCAGGTCCATCGCGGTGAACCGCCGCGCGGCCTCGCGCAGCCGGGCCCGGGCGTCGATCCGGCGGCCGGCGCGGCGCAGCCGCATCCCGTGGAGCAGCAGGGTTCTCGCGGTCTCGGTCTGGTCCACCCCTGCGGCGTGGCATCGCAGGGCGGCTTCGAAGGCGTCGTCGTCCACCTCCGGGGCGACGAGCGCGGCGCACCGGTGCACCCGTGCCGCCGTGTCGGCATCCGGCTGCTCCGGCTGGGCCGCGGCGAATCGGGACGCCAGAGCACGCGCGTCGGCGTCCCGGCCGAGCCGCAGGTAGGCCTCGACCAGCATGGGGGCGACGCCGAGCGGATCGAGGTGCCGGCCGACCCCGCCGTACACCTCGATCTGTTCCTCCAGCACCCGCACCACCTCGTCGAGATCGTCGCGGCACAGCGCCACCGTCGCGATGCTCAGCGCCAGGTGCGGGGGCGTGACGGCCATCCCGGCCAGATCCGCCACCTCGCGGGCCCGGCGGATCATCGCCGCCGCTTCCTCGTGCAGCCCGCGTCCGGCGCACTCGACGGCCAGCGTCTCGTGGGCGACACCGGGCTCGGTCGCGTAGCCCAGCGCGTCGAGTAGTTCGACCGCTTCGCCGGCCATCGCGTACGCCCGCCGGTGCTCACCCAGCCACGCCAACCCACCGGCCACGATGGACAACCCGAACGCGAGCCGGCCGAGTGCGCCCGCCTCACGGGCCCGGTCCAGGCGCCGATCGACGTACGCCCGGCCCGCCGCCGGATCCATCAGCCACCGCACCGCCAGCAACGCCACCACCAGCTGAGCCGGATCGTCGCGCAGGGCCGGATCCGACTCGAGCAGCGCGACCGCCTCGCGGACCAGCGGCACCCCCAGGTCCGGCCGGCCCGCGACGACCTGCGCCGCCCCGCTCAGATAGGCGGCGAGCATCGCCTGCTCCGGGTCGTCGCGATCGGCTGCGGCCACCGCGCGCCGGGCGGCGTCGGCCATCCCGGCGGGATCGCCGAGCATGTACCGCAGGTGCGCCAGATCGGTGAGCGTCCGCAGCAGAGGCCGCCCGGTGGCCACCTCGGCCGCCCGGGCCAGCAGCTCCGCCGAGCGCCGCAGGCTGCCCCGATACTGCTCCCGCCGGCCGAGGGCGCCCAGCGCGGCCGAGCGGGCGGCGGGCCCGGCGGACGGGGCGTCGAGCACCTCGCGGGCCAGCCGGTCCACCCGGTCACCGTCGCCGGCCATGAACGCGTCCCCGGCCGCGGCCGCGAGCCGGTCGGCCCGGACCGCCGGGTCGGCGGTGAGCCGGGCGGCGCGTTCGGCGGCGGTCGAGGCGCTGCCGTAGCCGCGGCGGGTGCGGTCCAGCTCGGCCGTGCGGCTCAGCTCGCCGGCGAGTTGATCGTCCGGCCCGGTGGCCGCCTCGGCCCGGTGCCAGGTGCGTTCCGGGCCGGGTGGCAGCGCCTCCGCGAGGGCGGCGTGCGCGGCCCGGCGCTCCGCGGCAGTGGCCGACAGGAGCGTGGCGGCCCGGTGCAGCGGATGCCGGAAGGTCCAGCCGTGGGGTTCGCGAGCACACGCACTGAGCAGGGCCGCCCATCGGTCCTCCGTGGACAGTGCGGTCAGCTCCCGGGCGTACACCTCTTGCAGCCGGTCCGGCACCGGCAGCACCGCGGGCAGCTCGGCGGCGCCGGACCGTTGCGGACGGGTCAGCCCGCGGCCGGCCTCCTGCAGAGCCAGCGCATTGCCGCCGGTCTCGGCGACGAGCCGGTCGACCACCGCCGGGGCGAAGCCGGGCCCGAGCATCTCGGCGGCCGCCGCCGGGGTGAGGCCCGGGGGACGGATCACCAGCAGGCCGTCCAAGGACGCCGGCGCGGGAAGGTCGTCGCGGCGGGTGATCACCACCGTCACCGGGTCGCGGTCCAGCCGGCGGGCCGCGAAGAGCAGCGCCTCGGCCGACTCCCGGTCCAGCCACTGGAAGTCGTCCACCGCCAGCAGCAGGGGCTGCCGTTCGGCGGCGGCGGCGAGCAGGCTGAGCAGCGCGGCACCGACCAGGAACCGGTCGCCGCCGGCGCCGGCCCGCCAGCCGAGGGCGGCGGCGAGGGCGTCCGCGTGACCGGCGGGCACGGCGTCGAGGTGCTCGCGCAGCGGCCGGACGACGGCGAGCAGACCCGCGTACGTGAGGGTGCTCTCCGACTCGTACCCGCGAACCGGGAGAACCAGGCGGCCCTCGCCCCGGACCTGGTCGCCGAAGGCGTCCAGCAGGGCCGACTTGCCGATCCCCGCGGCACCCTCGACGACCACGCCGGTGGTCGCGCCGCCCAGCGCGGCCAGCTCGTCGTCCCGCCCGGCCAGCGTCATCGGATCAATCTGTCACAACGGCCCGGGTCGCGGCGCGCGTCGGCGGACGATGCCGGCGGCCCGGCTGCCTATCATCGGGCAAACCCCGAAGCTTGGTGGTGCGGCAATGAGTGAGTTCCCCCGCGGCCTGGCCGCGTTCTCCCTGCAGGACCGCAAGGCCCTGATCACCGGCGGCAACCGCGGCCTCGGGTACGCGTTCACCAGGGCGCTGGCCGACTGCGGCGCTTCGGTCGCGTTCATCGGGCGCGGCACCGACGCCAACCGGACGGCGGTCGAGCGGCTCGCGCACGACGGCGTGCCGGCCCATGCCATCAGCGCCGACCTGTCCCGCGACGATGACGTGCAACGCGGGGTCGACGAGGCCGTCGAGGCGCTCGGCGGGCTCGACATCGTGGTGAACAACGCCGGCACGTGCTTCCACAACCCCGCGTGGGACGCCACCGACGAGCAGTGGCAGCAGGTGTTCGACCTCAACGTCCGCGCGGTGTGGAAGGTCAGCCTGGCCGCCGGGCGTCATCTGCGCGCCGGCGGCGGTGGCAGCATCGTGAACATCGGCTCCATCTCGGGACTGATCGTCAACCGGCCGCAGGCGCAGGCTCCGTACAACGCCTCCAAGGCCGCCGTGCACCAGCTGACCAAGTCGCTGGCCGCGGAGTGGGCACCCGACAACATCCGGGTCAACGCCGTGGCGCCCGGCTACGTCAAGACCGAGATGGCGCCGGTCGACCGGCCGGAGCTGCGCCGGATGTGGATCGAGGACGCCCCGC
>NZ_JBFAZH010000097.1:0-12452 GCF_040681735.1 Actinoplanes sp. NPDC051633
ATTCGCCGACCTCGACAGCATGCCGGCACCGATCCTGGCTCTGATCATCGAGGCACTGGCCGAGATGTCCCGGCATCCGGAGATCATGCGGGTGCGCCAGGCCGGCTATGAAGCGCTCCGCCCGGTCACCGGCATGCACCTGTTGGATGCAGGATGCGGCGGTGGCGAGGTCGCCCGGTGGCTGGCCAGCGCGGCCGGCCCGGAGGGCAGCGTCACCGCGGTCGACTACTCGGCGGCCACCATCGAGGCCGCCCGCAGCCGGCACGACGGCAGCAACGTCGAGTACGTGCGGGGTGACGTCGCCAAGCTCGACCTCGGCACGGACAGCGTCGACGGAGTGTGGAGCGAGCGGGTGCTGCAGCACGTCGCGGAGCCCGACCGCGTCATCGGCGAGTTGATCCGGGTCACCCGCCCGGGTGGCCGGATCTGCCTGATCGACACCGACTGGTGCTCCCTGGCGTACGACGGGATGCCGCCCGGCCTGACCGACACGGTGCGCGACCACATGCTCGAGCAGTTCAGCGCGGGCCAGCTCGACATGGGCCGCACCCTGCGCGGCCGCCTGGTGCGGGCCGGCCTGGCCGAGGTCCAGGCGCAGCCGGTCACCCTCTACTTCGACACTCCCGCCTCGGCGGCCGTGGTGCTGCCCGTGGTCAACCCGACGGTGCCCGTGGAGACCGGCATGTGGCCCGACGGCGACATCCGCGAGGCGTGGCTGAGCGAGGTCGCCGGGGCCGGCGACCGCGGCGACTTCCTGGCCGTGCTCACCATCTGGGTGGTGGCCGGCACGGTCCTGTGACGGGATGCCTTTACCGTTGCAGCTTCCGGCCAGAGCCGCGCCGGCGGCCCGTCCGGGCGGCATCGTCGGTCCATGGGCGATTTCCTTCACATGGACACCGACATCGTCGAGCCGGTCATGCGCGGGCTCACCGGCACCGGCGACGACCTGGACGGCGGCTGGCGTTCCTGCCGCGAGCAGGTCGACTCCGGCGAGGCCGGCATCGGCCAGGACCCACTGGGTCAGGCCTTCCGAGGCGGGTACGAGAGCGCGAGCAGGGCGCTGCGGACCAGCGCCGACGAGCTGCCCAGGTCGCTTCGCACCGCCGCCGAGAACGGCATGACCTGCTGCACGGAGTACGCGGCCGCCGACGCCCGCGCCGCCGCCGGCCTGCCGGGGAACCGATCGACCTAGGATGCACAGCTAGGCCGTTCGCCGCCAGTGCTGGCGCTTGCGTTCGACGCGAACCACGAAGCCCAGCCGGGCGAGCTCCTCCCGCAGCTCGCCCGCATCCCGTTCGTCGCCGCGGTCCAGGGCGCGCTGCCGCTCGGCGAAGACGGCGTTCGCCGACGGGGTCACGTCCGGGGTGTCCGGCACCCATCTGCGGTAGGCGTCCGCGTACGGGTCCTTGTCGGCCCAGGGGATGCCGGTCGCCCGCAGCGCCGGCTCGATCCGCTTCGGCGACAGGTGGCACGGCTCGCGGGCCAGCTCCTGGCCGGTCCGGCCGAGCAGCACCAGTTTGTCGCGGTCGCGGAACACCACCGCCACCTCGCCCTTGGGGACCGTGCGATGGACGCCCGGCCGGCTCAGCAGCACCTCCGTCGTGGTGATCCGCACGGTCAGGGACTCCGCGTCCACCAGCCCGGCGAGCACCAGCCCGGCGATCCCGCCCAGGGCGAGGGCGCCGATCGTGACCCAGGGCTCCGGCAGCCCCTGGATCAGCCGGAACACGCCGCGCAGCGGCGCCCAGGGCAGCCGCAGCACGAAGTCGGCGATCCGGTCGAGGCCCAGCAGAAGTCCCGCGCCGGCGGCGGGCAGCAGCACCCACACCGCCACCCGGACCCAGACGGGGGTTCGCACGATCACGACGTGAGTCTTGGCCGCGGCCGCCAGCCGGTGCCAGCGCCCGGCGGCCATTCCGCGTAGACCAAAGTCGACGGGCCCGTCGACCGTCGGCCGCTGTCCGGCCGGGGGCACCCCCGGTAGGTTCGCCTCATGTGGCGCGGACGGACGGCGCGGCAATGGCTGCTCGAGGCCGGGCTCGGGCTGGTCGCCGTGGTGCTCGGCGTCTTCTTCGCGGTCGAGTCGGTCTCCGAGGGCGCCGGGACGAGCGCCGGGGTCGAGGTCGTCACCGGGACGCTGTCCTTCGTCGCGCTGCTGCTCTTCCGCCGGTCGCACCCGGTCGCGCTGACGGTCGTCCTGATTCCGGCGGGCATCGTCTTCGCGATGCCGATGGGCGCCATCCCGGTCGCCCTCTTCGCGGTGGCCCTGCACCGGCCCGCGCGAACCGCGATCGTGCTGACCCTGCTGCACGCCGCCGCGGTGGTGGTGATCTACCGGCTCGCGATCCCCGACACCCGCCTGTACGTCGAAACCGTGGTCTTCCTGGTGCTGCTGCACATCAGCGTGGTCGCGGTGGCGATGGTGGTGCGATCGCACCGGATGCTCGTCCGGTCCTGGGCCGAACGCGCCCGGCAGGCCGAGGAGGGGCAGCGGATGCGGATCGAGCAGGCGCGGCTGGCCGAGCGTGAGCAGATCGCGCGCGAGATGCACGACGTGCTCGCCCATCGCATCTCCCTGCTGGCCGTGCACGCGGGGGCGCTGGAGGTGCGTCGTGACGCGCCGGCCGACGAGCAGGCGGCGGCCGGCGTGATCCGGCAGTGCGCCTACGACGCGCTCGAGGACCTGCGCGAGGTGATCGGCGTCCTGCGCGACCAGCCGCCGGAGGTCCGCCCGCAGCCGACGTTGCGGGACGTGCCCGCGCTGGTCGAGGAGTGCCGGCAGGTGGGCGTGACGATCGACCTGGATCTCGAGGACACCGGGGCGGTGCCGGACGGGCTGGGGCGGCACGCGTACCGGATCGTGCAGGAGGGGCTGACGAACGCCCGCAAGCACGCGCCGGGCGCGCCGGTGCGGGTCGCCGTCCGGGCGGGCGACGGCGACGGCCTGGTGGTCGAGGTGGACAACGCGCTGCGCCCGGCGGCGGCCGTGCCCGGTGCGGGCGCCGGGCTGGCCGGGCTGCGGGAGCGCGTGATGTTGGTCGGCGGGAGCCTGGAGCACGGGCCGACCCCGGGCGGGCGGTTCCACCTGGCGGCCCGGCTGCCGTGGCCGACGTGAGCGCAACCGTCCGGGTGCTGCTCGTCGACGACGACGCGCTCGTGCGGGCCGGGCTGACGATGATGCTGGGCGCGTTCGACGGGATCGAGGTGGTCGCGGCCGTCTCGGACGGCGCCGAGGTGGCGGCGGCGGTGAACACGCACCGGCCCGACGTCGTGCTGATGGACATCCGGATGCCCGGGATCGACGGGCTGACCGCGACCGAGGCGCTGCGGGCGCGGCGCGAGCCGCCCGAGGTGATCGTGCTGACCACCTTCGACACCAGCGACCACGTGCAGCGGGCGATGGCCGCGGGGGCGAGCGGCTTCCTGCTGAAGCACACGGCGCCGCAGGAGATCGCCCAGGCGGTGCGCCGGGTGGCGGCGGGCGAGCCGATGCTCTCGCCCGAGGTGACGCGCCGGCTGATGACCATGGTGGCCGGGTCGGGCGCCGACCCGGAGCGGGACCGGGCGCGGGCCGCGCTGGGCCGGCTGAGCCCCGGCGAGCGGGAGGTGGCGCAGCTGGTCGCGCGGGGGCGGACGAATCAGGAGATCGGCACGGCGCTGGCCATGAGCACGGCGACGGTCAAGGCGTACGTGTCGCGGATCCTGACCAAGCTGGGGCTGGCGAACCGGACCCAGATCGCTCTGGTGGTGCATGATGCCCGCCGATGAGCGGCCCGTCGGTGGGAGGGCCGTCGGTGAACTCGACGCGGTTCTTGCCGGCCGCCTTCGCGGAGTACATGGCGGCGTCGGCGCGGCGGAGTAGTTCCTCGGTCGACACCGCGACCGACGTCGTCGCCACGCCGATGCTGGCGCCCACCGGCCGCATCGCCCGGCCCAGCAGCACCGGCACCTGCAGCCGGGCGCTCACCTCGGCCGCCCGCGCGGTCGCCTCGCCGGGGCCGGACAGGCCGGTGAGCAGCAGCGCGAACTCGTCGCCGCCCAGCCGCGCGGCCGTGCCGGTCGAGCCCGCCGCGTCCCGCAGCCGGCGCGCCACCTCGATCAGCAGCTCGTCGCCGGCCGCGTGGCCGAGGGTGTCGTTCACCTGCTTGAAGTCGTCGAGGTCGATGGTGCACAGCGCGACCGACCCGGGCGCGGCGCCGGCCGTCGCGGCGGCGAGCCGCTGGCCGAAGAGCTCACGGTTCGCCAGCTGCGTCAGGTCGTCGTGGTGTGCGCGGTGGCGCAGCTCGTCCAGCGTGCGCCGGCTGGTCTCGGCGAGCACGACCTGGTGGACCAGGTTGCGGAAGGCGACGACCACGTCCTCGGGCACCCGGCGGATCCCGCCGAGCAGCAGGTAGCGGTCGGCGGAGGGCTCGACGTGCCAGTGCCGCACGTGCGGGACGAGCCCCGCGAAGTGGCTCAGCGGGTCGGTGATCGCTTCGGGCGGGAGGAGCTCGCCGCGCACCGAGCGCTCCATCCCGAGGTTGCGAAGGACCCGCAGCCCGTCCGGGTCGCGGGCGACGACCATCATCACCGTGTCCGGGGTCAGCTCGAGCATGCGGGCCGAGAGCTCCGCGCCGATGGCGCGCACCTGCTCGACGTCGGCCGCCGCGAGGAAGCGGGTGCCGGCCGTGGAGAGCAGCCGGTCGCGTTGGGAGACCACCTCGTGCTGGGTCAGGATCCGGCAGATGTTGCGCATCACCAGCCCCACCGGCAGCACGAAGGGGACCAGGCTGAGCACCTCGGCGGAGTGCCAGGCGTGGTCGGTCGCGGCGAGTGCGACGCTGCCGGGCAGCACGGCCAGGCCGAGGAGGGTACGGATCGCCCACGCCCGCGTCGAGCCGTACAGCGCCAGGGTGGCGTAGACCGCGATGGTGACGTTGAGGACGCGTGACGGGTCGGGCAGGCCGGTGCCGATGATGACGAGCAGCACCGGCGCCAGCAGGGGCTCGCCGGGCACCGAGCGGCCGCGGCGATAGGTGAGGACGACCAGGGCCAGCAGCAGGATCAGCGCGGCGATCGAGGACGGGTCGGACCGCAGCAGCCACAGGTGGCCGCCCACCACGCCGCTGGAGACGAGGCAGGCGACCAGCCTGGTCCGTTCCAGAGGCGTTCGCACGGGACTCCTGTCGGCATCCCGGCCGCCGACCTTAAGCCACCGGGACCATCGCCGCCAGGAGGCGGTCCAGCTCGATGCAGGCGAAGCCCACGCGGACGTCGCTCGCGCCGTACGGCAGCCAGAACCGCCCGTCGTGCAGCAGCCCGCCGCAGGAGTAGACGACGTTCGGCACGTACCCCTCACGCTCGATCTCGTCCGGGTCCAGCAGGCCGTGCGGCAGGTCGGCGATCACCCGCTCCGGCTCGTCCAGGTCGAGCAGCATGGCGCCGATCGCGTACCGCCGCATCGGGCCCACGCCGTGCGTCAGCACCAGCCAGCCCGCGTCGGTCTCCACCGGCGACCCGCAGTTGCCGACCTGGATCAGGTCCCACCCGCGGTGCGGCGTCAGCAGCGGCACCGCGTCCCGCCAGCGGTTCTGCTCGTCGAGCGTGGTCAGCCCCAGCGTCTCGCCGTCGTTGCGGCAGAGCGCCAGCCGGCGGCCACCGACCGGGCGCGGGAAGAGCGCCATGCCCTTGTTGCGGGCGGCCGGCCCGTGCAGCGCGGTCACCTCGAAGTGCCGCATGTCGCGCGTGGTGATCCGGCGGCCGCCGATGTGCCGGCCGTCGTAGGCGGTGTAGGTGGCGTGGTAGATGGCGCGGCCGTCCGGCTCGATCTCCTGGACGAAGCGGGCGTCCTCCATGCCGTTGCTCTCGGCGGGGGTGGCCGGCCACAGCACCCGCTGGCCCAGCGGGACGGTCGCCGGGAAGGCCACGGCGTAGTCGTTGGCGACGATGCGCCGGATGACCTCGAGGGTCTTCTCGGTCGTCGCCCGTGCGGTCAGCTCGGCCGGGATGTGACCCATGACGTCCTCGAACTCTTCGTCGTCGAAGCGCTCGGGCAGGGCGGAGAGAACGTACGCGGAGGCCTCGTTGTCCAGCCCCTCGTCGGCGAGGCCGGCGGCGAGCTGCTCGAGCAGGTGTTTGGCGCCGGTGCGCTGGCCGATCATCAGCGGGCCGCCCCGGTCCTCGAGCCGGATCATCGGCCCCGGCCCGAGGATCGCCGTCACGAAGCCGATCGACGAGATGTGCCCCTCGCCGATCTGCCGCAGGCTGATCGCGGTGCGCAGCTCGCCGGGCTCGAGGTCGGTCTGGTCGGGGTGCGCCACCATCGACGGGTTGCACAGCGCCGCGGCCTCGACCGAGAACTCGTGGCTGAAATACGCCCCGATCAGCGCCCGCGCGCTGGGGGAGAGCTCGATCTCGGCCGGCACCCGGTGGCTGACCAGCTCGTAGTGATGCTGGAAGACGCTGCACAGGTCGTGGTGGCGGCCGGAGAAGCGGGCCAGCACGTCGTCCAGCAGCCGGGTGGTCTCGTCCTCGTCGAGCTGCAGGATCCGCTCGATCAGGCCGGAGGCGCGGTTCTGGACGAGCTGCGCGTCCTCGCCGGGGACGAACAGCTTGATCACCACGCGCTTGTCGTCCGGCGCCATGGTGAGGTCGAGGCGCGTGGCCAGCTCAGCTGAATTCATGGTTGCGGTCATGCTAAGCCGCCTGACGGTCGGGTCGCACTTCGCCTGGCTGCCAGCTCGCGGGCGTGCTGGAGCGTCGAGACGAGCGCGAGGGTGGACTCGGCCCCTTGGTTCAGATTAGGACCATCCGGCTTCAAACCGTCATATCCACCACCCGTCTGGGCGTCGTACATGACGGTGTTCGTGTCGTTGTCGCCGAGGAACCAGGCGATCGACTGGAACAGCGGCTTGTCCCAGCGGTCGTCGCCGGTGACCGCGGCCGCGGTGGCGCACGCGTCGGCCGTCGCGGCGGTCTCGATGGGCTGCTGGTCGTGGCGGTGCTTGGGCACGCCGGGCCGCCAGCCGCCGACCGGCACGGTGGAGAGGTGACCGTTGTGCTCCTGCTCGCGGCAGAGCCACTCGAGCATGCGCAGGCCGTCGGCGAGCATGGTCTCGTCGCCGAGCAGGTCGCCGGCCGCGATCACCACCTCGGCCAGCGCCGGGTTGGCGTAGGTCAGCTCAGGCTCTGGCCAGTCCCAGCCGGGGCCGTGGGACAGCACCGCGCCGGCGCCGGGCACGCCCACTGCGGCGGCGGCATCGGCCAGGAGGGACGCGGCCGCGGTGTCGCGCGGGTCGGCCCGCAACACCTCCGCGGCGCCCAGGCCGGCGAAGGCCATCGCCCGCGGCCACTGCGAGCGGGCCCGCAGGCCGATGTGGAAGGCCTCCGCGGCCTCCTTGCGGATCCACGGGACGGCGCTGCGGGCGGCGGCGGTGCCCAGGCCCCACAATGCGCGTCCCCACCAGTCGCCGGTGGTCGGCTCGTCCAGCCACCGGCGGTCGTAGCTCAGGCGGTTGCGGCACTGCCCGTCCGGGCCGAAGGCATGCGTGAGGAACGCGAGGTAGCGCTCGGCCAGCCCGATCACCAGCGCGGTCGGCTGCCGTTCCCGGCTGGCCACCAGCAGGCCGCGGGACACGTCGTCGACGCAGTAGCCGTGCTCGCGCCGCGGGATCGCGTTGCGGGCGTGCTCGAGCAGGCCGACGTCGTCGGACAGGCGGGCGATCTGGGACCAGCTGGGTGCGGGTGCGTCGGCGAGGCGGGGTGGTGGCGGTACCAGCCGCAGGGTCTGCGCGCTCACGCGGGGACGCTCGCCGCGGCGGCGGGCGTACGCCCTGCGCGGGCGGCCAGCAGCTTGCCGGCCAGCGCCTGGTAGCGAGCCGCCACCGCGGGCCAGCGCAGCGTCGGGCCACCGGTCAGCCCGGTCAGCCGGCTGGTGGTGTCGGGATCGGCGAGCAACCGCTTGATCGCGGCCGCCATCGCCGCCGGGTCCTGGTGCGGCACCAGCAGTCCGGGACCGTCGGCGAGCAACTCGACGGCGTGCGGGAACTCGGTGGCCACGACCGGCACACCCGCCCCGACCGCCTCGATCAGCACTCCCGAGGTGACCTGCTCGGTGGAGTCGTAGGGCAGCACCACCACGTCCGCCGACCGGATCAGGCGGCTCAGCGCTGCCTGGTCGAGGTAGACGTCCTTCCACCGGACCTGCGCGCCGACGCCGAGGTCGGCGGCCAGCTTCTTGAGCCCGTCGCGGTAGACGTCGCCGTGCTGCTCGAGAACCTTCGGATGGGTACGCCCGGCGACGGTGTAGAGGGGCATGGGATCGAGCTCGGCCAGCGCGCGCAGCGCCCACTCGATGCCCTTGCCCGGCCCGAGCAGGCCCCACGTGAGCAGGTGCGGCACCTCCTCGCGGTCCTGGGGTGCGCCGGTGTGACCGGACGCGCCGTGCGGGATCACCGCGATCTTGTGCGGGTCGACCCGGTAGCCCTCGGTGAGCCGGCGCCGCGCCGTGTCGGTCATCGTCACCACGGCGTCGGCCGTCGCCACGATCCGCTCGAGCACCGAGCGCTGCAGCGGGTCGGGGCCGGCGAGCACGGTGTGCAGCACGACGATCTTCGGCTTCTTCAGCGCGCGCAGCAGCGGAAGCACCTCGTCGCCGGCGTCGCCGGGATAGATGCCGTACTCGTGCTGCACGATCACCACGTCGAAGCGGTTCAGCGCGTTGGCCGCCGCGACCCAGCCGCCGGGCTGGTCCGTGGCCCAGGTGTGCACGACGCGCGGCGCCGACCGGTCGATCTCGAGGCCGCCCTGGTCGTCGCCGGCGAGCAGCCGGACCACGCCGTTACCGAGTGCCCCGGTGTTCAGGTGCGTGGCGAGTGCCGCATTGAACGTCGCCAAACCGCATTGGGTCGGCGGGTAGGTGCTGAGAAAGCCGTAGCTGGCGGGCATGACAACCCTTTCTGACTATGCGGCTGCCTCCCCCGCAGCACTCGGCATAATGTCTGAATTACACGATTTGAGCGTACCAAAAGGCTTGTTAGCGGATCACTTTTTGGTAAACGCGCAGGTAATCGTCGACCATGCGATCCGCCCCGAAGCGCTCCCGGGCGCGCACCCGGCAACCGCCCCGGTCGATCGTCTCGATCTCCCGGACCGCCTCGGCGGCCTCGTCGACGCCGCCGACGAGCCGTCCCGTGACGCCTTCGTCCACGACTTCGGGCATCGACCCCTTCGGGTACGCGATCACGGGCGTCCCGCAGGCCATCGACTCCACCACCGAGAGGCCGAACGGCTCCTCGAAGCCGATCGGGTGCAACAGCGCCGCGCTCCCGCCGAGGATCCGCCCCCGGTCGGACGGCCCCACCGAGCCCAGATAGACGACCTGTTCGCCGTCGATGTGCGGGGCGACCAGCTCGGTGAAGTACTGCTCGTCCTGCACGATCCCGCACAGCGTCAGCCGCCGGCCGGCCTTGCGCGCGATCTCGATCGCCGCGTGCGTGCCCTTGTCCGGGTGGATCCGGCCGAAGCACACCAGGCCGTCGCCGCCGTCCGGGTCGAACGGCAGCGCGTCCAGGTCGATGCCGTGATAGACGGTGCCCACGTAGTCGAGGTCGGGGGACCGGTCGCTGTCCGAGATGGAGACGTAGGACGACTCGGCCTTCCGGTACGCCGGCAGGATCTGGCTGCCCGAGAAGCCGTGGATCGTGGTCACCATCGGCGCCGCGCAGTGCTGCGAGAACGCCAGCGGCAGCCAGTCCAGGTGGTTGTGCACCAGGTCGAACTCGCCGGAGCGGCGCAGGGCGTGGGCCACGTGGATGGCCTCCCACACCCGGCCGTCGATGTCCGGCGACTCCTCGTACCCGGTCGGGCAGACGCCGTCGAGCGTCGCCTTGGTCTGGGAGTCGAGGGTGGCGAACAGCGTCACGTCCACGCCGCGCGCCGCGAGGCCCTCGGCGAGCAGGCTGGTGATCAGTTCCCACGGGCCGTAGTGCAGCGGCGGGGTCCGCCACGCGATCGGTCCGAGTAGCGCAATCTTCATCTCGCCTCCCTAAGTGGGGTAAATCACTCAGCCAGTATGTGACCGGCCGATCTTGGTGCGAGCACGTTTCGCGGGTTTGGTACGTGTTATGGAGGAGCCATGACTGATGCGTGGTGGAAGAGCGCCGTGGTGTACCAGATCTATCCGCGGAGCTTCGCGGACTCCGACGGCGACGGGATGGGGGACCTGCGCGGCATCATCCAGCACCTGGACCATCTGGCCGGACTCGGCGTCGATGTTCTGTGGCTCTCGCCGATCTATCCGTCGCCGCAGGACGACAACGGCTACGACATCAGCGACTACCAGGACGTCGATCCGCTCTTCGGCTCGCTCGAGATCTTCGACGAGCTGCTGGCGGCGGTGCACGAGCGCGGCATGAAGCTGGTGATGGACCTGGTGGTCAACCACAGCTCGGACGAGCACCCCTGGTTCGTCGAGAGCCGCGGCTCGGTGAGCGCGGCGAAACGTGACTGGTACTGGTGGGAGCCGGCCCGCGAGGGCATGGAGCCGGGTACGCCGGGCGCCGAGCCGAACAACTGGGGGTCGGTCTTCGGTGGCCCGGCCTGGGAGTTCGACCCGGGCACCGGGGAGTACTACCTGCACCTCTTCTCGCGCAAGCAGCCCGACCTGAACTGGGAGAACCCGGCGGTCCGGTCCGCGGTGCACGAGATGATGCGCTGGTGGCTCGACCGGGGCGTGGACGGCTTCCGGATGGACGTCATCAACTTCATCTCCAAGGTGCCCGGCCTGCCGGACGGTCCGGTGCCCGCCGGGTCGGCGTACGGCGACGGGTCGGCGTCCTTCCTCAACGGCCCGCGCATCCACGAGTTCCTGCACGAGATGTACGAGCAGGTCGTCAAGGGACGGGAGGCGCTGCTCACCGTCGGCGAGATGCCGGGCGTCACGGTCGAACAGGCCAAGCTCTACACCGACCCCGACCGCGAAGAGGTCGACATGGTCTTCCAGTTCGACCACGTGTGGGCCGACCGGGGGCCCGACCCGTGGGCGCTGCAGCGGCTCAAGCTCACCGACCTCAAGGCGATCTTCGGGCGCTGGCAAGCGGGGCTCGCGGACCTGGGCTGGAACAGTCTCTACTGGAACAACCACGACCAGCCGCGGGTGGTCTCCCGCTACGGCGACGACGGCGAGTTCCGGGTCGAGTCGGCCAAGATGCTCGGCGCGGTGCTGCACCTGCACCGCGGCACGCCCTACATCTACCAGGGCGAAGAGATCGGCATGACCAACTATCCGTTCGGTGGGATCGGCGACTTCCGCGACATCGAGGCGCTCGGGCAGTATGCGCAGGCCGTCGAGGAAGGCCGAGATCCGGAAGACGTGCTGACGGTGTTGCGCGCCCGGGGCCGCGACAACGCCCGTACCCCGATGCAGTGGGACACCTCGCCCCATGCGGGTTTCACGACGGGCACGCCGTGGCTGCCGGCGAACCCCCGGTATCCCGAGATCAACGCGGCCCTCGCGACGAAGGATCCCGACTCGGTGTACCACTGGTACCGCCGCCTGATCGAGCTGCGGCACACCGAGCCGGCCGTGGTTGAGGGCGACTTCACCATGCTGCTGCCGCACGACGAGCAGCTCTACGCCTTCACGCGGCGGCTGGGCCCGACCGAACTGCTGGTGATCGGCAACTTCAGCGGGACGCCGGCCCGGGCCGAGCTGCCCGACCCGGCGGCGTGGTCCTCCGCTGAGCTGGTGCTGAACAACACCGCCCAGCCGCCGGCGGATTGGGTGCTCGGCCCGTGGCAGGCCGTCGTCTACCGGCGCGAGGTCACGGCGTGATGGTCTCCCAGGAGTACGCGAGCAGCGCGAACGCGGCGCCGAGCAGACCCAGCGAGATGCGGGGAGTGGCGACCGGGAGGGCCGCCACGACCAGCAGGATCACCGCGATGAGATAGAGCACGCCCTGAACGGACATTGAGACTCCTAGATCGGTGGGGTTGGCGGCGCGGCATTACCCCACCGGTCGGGAGTGCCAAACTCCCACCGGGGTATCCCGTGGTCATGACCCTTGCGCACTCGACCCGCAAACCGTCCGCGTGGCTCGCTCTGGCCGGGTTCGGCGTCGCGGTGGCGGCGGCCGCGCTGATCGGCGGGCTGGGCGTGGCCGGCACCTCGGCCGAGTACCAGAGCCTGTCGCAGCCGTCGTGGGCGCCGCCGTCCTGGCTGTTCGGCCCGGTGTGGACGGTGCTCTACGCCATGATCGCGGTGGCGGGCTGGCTGGTCTGGCGGCGCACCGGCTGGACCAGGGCCCTGACGGTCTACGCCGTCCAGCTGGCGGTGAACGCGGCCTGGACACCGATCTTCTTCGGCTTCGGACAGTACGGCCTGGCGCTGGCCGACATCATCGTGATGTGGTTCCTGATCGGCGCGACGGTGTGGCTGTTCCGCCCGGTCTCCCGCCTCGCGGCGGCGCTGCTCC
>NZ_JBFAZH010000098.1:0-12329 GCF_040681735.1 Actinoplanes sp. NPDC051633
TGGAGGTACTCGTGGAAGGTCAAAGCGCTCGTGAAGATCGCCGGTCCACTGGCGAAACTGGCTCGCTTCGCCGACCTCGACGACCAGGTGGAGGCATGCCGGCGGGTGTTCGCCAGCGACGCCCGGTGGACCGTCGTGCGCGGCAGCGACCTGCAGGAAGGACCCAGCCAGGGCCTACCGGTGTGGAGCCGACATGCCGGCGACCCGATCCTGCGGAGCAACATCACCCGCCGCGTGGACTTCGCCCAGTTCATGGTCGAAGCCCTCACCGACGACGAACTGATCCATGAGGCACCGGCCATCGTCAGCCGCACCACCCCCTCGGCGGTCGCGCACGCCGGCGCCACCCGGGACGGGTCGAGATGAGTCCAGCAAGACATAGGCGTCGGTGGGCGCGCGTCGGTCCAGTCGGCCGTGCGGTCAGTGCCAGATCTTGAAGTTGACCTGCTGGATGTCCGGCTCGATGTAGTCGACGCCGTAGAGCACCAGATACCGGGCGTTGTCCGGCACGTTGCGCGCCAGCACCGTCCGATGCTCGCCGCACGCGGTCACCGGCTCGGTGTAGGTGAGCGAGCCGTCGACCAGAGGCCAGAGCCCCAGCAGGAACGTCTGGCAGCGATCCGCCGGGTTCGTCGGATCCGCGACGTGCGAGACGCTGATCGTGGTGCAGCGGGAGACAGGCGTGGTCAATTCTTCGGTGGCGACCCGGCCTCCCTCGTAGAACGAGGTCTCCGGCCGGATCGGGTTACAGCTGCGGTGCCCCGGGGGTGTGGCGGCGGTGAGTGTGCGGACCGCCCGGTTGACGACCTTCCGCCAGGCGGCGTAGCGGGTCTCGCCCGGCGCTGCGGCGGTGTGCACCGAGATCAGGGCGTGCCCGAGACGGATGGCGTACCCGTATCGTCTGGTGCCTTCGAGGTCCATGCCCTCGCCGATGCTGGCGGTCTCGAACCGGACGGCGGGCCGCCCGGCCACTGTGGTCCGCTGCCAGAGCAGTGTGCGTTCGTACTCTGTGTCGCTCCGGCTCGGCAATGCCGTCACCCGCTGGACGTTCAGGGCGGTCAGTGGATACTCACTCTCCAGGGGAATGACGAACCGGTCCGGGTGGATCTGGGCGCACACCTCCTCCGGCCGGATCTGCGTGGTGTACCAGTCGCCGGGATACCCGATCGAGTAGTTCTCGGCCGTGTTGACGCAGCGCTGCCAACCTCGGGGCATCGAGACCTGCGCCGGCGCGGCATGTTCCGCCCGGGCCACGGTGACCGGACCGGCCACGGCAGGGCCGCCGCCTGCCGCCATTGCGAGCGTGCCGACGCCGATTGCGGCGGCGAGTGCGAACCGATGCGTACGCATTACGTGTTCTCCTTCGGGTGAGAGGAACCTCTACACACCGTTGGTCACGCAGTCGGGAACATTTGTTCGGTTCGACCCGTGTCGGGTTTGAGCACCGGCCCGGCCGATGTCTTGTGCATGTGGCGATGGTCTGCCGCGCCTGCTCGACCTGACCAGCCCGGGTGAGCACTCCGGCCACCTCAGTCAACGCTGTCTCCTCTATTGCAGGCCGAGCCGCCAGGCACTTATCGGCGCGGGCTGCGCGAGCCGCAGCAGCCAACGGCTGGTCATTGTCGGATACGCCCGGGTTGTGTAGGCGGTGGCCGTGCCGTCGAAGGCTTCGATCATGGATCCGTCAACCAGGATGCGCGGCTGTACCACGGGGGACGGTGCGAGGTCGACCTCAGCGACCAACTGTTCGTCACCGCCGTCGACCAGCCACAGTGTCGCTTGTCGTGCGCCGGGGTGCAGCTCAATGTCGTAGGCGGTGGCGGTGAAAGGCTGATCCGCGGCGATCTGCAGTGCCTCCCGGCGCAGCCCTGCGAGTTCAGGCACCGGCCTCGACACCAGCGCGTCACCGAGCAGGGACAACTCACGGCAGAAGGTGAGCGCGCCGGCCCAGCCGGCCGCGGCGATGTCTTCCGGCGTTCGGCCGTGCTCCCAGGACCAGGCCCACAGCAGGATCCGGCCGTCATGGCGCAGGATCTGCGGGGCGTAGAAGCACGGACCTCGGTCGAGTTCTCCGCCGCTGACGGGTGTGAAGCGTGGACCATCCGATCCGATGTCGAGATCACCGATGAGATAGCTGACCCCGGCCAGACGGTCGGCGTGACGCCACAGCGAAACGATCAAGACCCACCGGTCACCGAGGGGTAGCAGGTTGGGGCACTCCCAGATGTTCGCCGGCGCCGCCTCGGCTGCGATCGGGTCGTCGCCCGACAGGAGCGTCCCCAGCTCGGTCCACGAGGACAAGTCGTCGCAGCCATAGACGAGTATTCGCGGACTGCCGTGCGTGTGCCCAGCACCTTGAACGGCGTATCGGCGGCCGTCGGCCTCGAAGAGGAACGGGTCTCGTGCGTGACTGATGGCCGGATCGTCCGGCACGCCGGCGGCGGGCTCCCGGTCCTGGTGCCAGCGCAGCATGTCTCGGTCACTGCGGGCGAGCAACACGACGGATCGGTAGCTCTCGTCGGCAACGGCGCTGTAGACCGCGGTGGGCACGCCGGCATCGTCTGTCACCGAACCGCTCCAGCACCCGCGCTGGTCAAGCTCGCCGGGACGGTTGACCAAGGCGATCGGGTGCGGCCGCCAGTCCAGGAGATCCACCGAGCTGACATGTCCCCACTTGATCTCGCCGTGCACGGGCGCGTCGGGGTTGTACTGGAAGAACAGGTGGTAGCGCCCGTTGACGAACGAGCAGCCGTTCGGATCGTTCACCCATCCGTATGGAGGGCGACCATGCAGGCTCGGGAAGGCTGGATCCGGATGCGCGGAATTCACTGTGTCGTTCCGGTGCCGGTCCGGTGCGGCGACACGACTTGAGCGGCTTCCGGACGGGGCGAACAAGCGCAGCTTCGGCGGGGGCGCACGCCTGGGCCGACGTCACGGCTGCGGGCGTGGATCATGCCTCCACAGTAGTCAGGCAAACGGACGTGGCGCGAATCCAGGAGGGAGGGCCCGCAAGGTTGACACCCGCCCAGAGGAGGCGAAGTGTGTGAGTTGCGTCACGTCATCGCGTCTCGTTCGACGGGAGCCGGTATGCACAGGTGGAGGCGGGCGATTCGGGGCGTTGCCGTGGCGGCGGTCGTGGGCCTGACCGGTTCGGCGTGCCTCGCCGAACCCGGAGCCGGCCGCAACCGCGGCGCCGAGGACGACGTCGTCGAGGTGATGTACGGCTTCAGCGGCGACGCGTCGCAGAACTTCCAGGCCATCGTGCAGCCGTGGGCGGACCAGAACGGCATCAAGGTCCGGCTGTCCTCGACGCCGGACTTCGACAAGCTGGTCCGCAGCCGGGTAGCCGGCAACAACCTGCCGGACGTCGCGATCTTCCCGCAGCCCGGCATCACGCTGAACATCGCGCTGTCCGGCCGGATGTTCGACCTCAACACGGTCGTCGACACCAACCGGTACAACAAGAACAACATGTACCTGTTCGACGCGGCCAGCGACGCCGAGGGCAAGGTCTGGGCGATCCCGATGTCCACCAGCGTCAAGAGCCTGGTGTGGTATCCGAAGAAGGCGTTCGAGGCCAAGGGGTACACGGTCCCGAAGACGCAGCAGGAGCTGCTGGCGCTAACCGACCGGATCAAGGCGGACGGAACGCCACCGTGGTGCGTCGGGATCGAGAGCCAGGCCGCGACCGGCTGGCCGGCCACCGACTGGGTGGAGGACTACGTCCTGCGGTTCGGTGGCGGCGCCAAGTACAAGCAGTGGACCAACCACCAGATCCCGTTCAACGACCCGGTGGTCCAGCAGGCCGTCGACGAGATCGGCAAGATCTGGTTCGCCGAGGGCAACGTGCTGGGCGGCCGCCGGTCGATCGCCAGCACCAACTTCGCCACCGCGGGCAACCCGATGTTCGAGAACCCGCCGCAGTGCTTCCTGCATCGCCAGGCCAGTTTCCTGGCCCAGGCCGGCAGTTTCCCGGACCGCATCGTGCAGAACATCGACGCCGAGGCGGGCGTGTTCCCGCTGCCGCCGGTGCAGGCGAGCGCCGGCCAGCCGGTGCTCGGCGCCGGTGACCTGGCCGGGCTGTTCAACGACAACCCGGACTCCGTGCGGGTACTGGAGTTCATCACCAGCAAGGAGTTCGGCAACCAGCTGGCGCCCAAGGGCGGCTTCATCTCCCCCTGGAAGGACTTCGACCGGTCGAAGTACCCGAACGACACGATGCGCACCATCGCCGAGATCGCCTATTCCTCCACCGACGCGGTGTTCGACGGCTCGGACACCATGCCCGGCGAGGTGGGTTCGGGCAGCTTCTGGCGCGGGATGGTCGGCTGGGTGACCGGCCAGAAGGACACCACCACGGTACTCACGGAGATCGACGAGAGCTGGCCGGACGTCTAGGAGCTGATCGGTTATGACCGCGAAAGTGATAACCGCGCTGATCTCGATCGTCGCCGGTGTCGGCGGAGCGCTGGTGCTCTACTACGTGCTCAACAAGCTCGCCGAGCGGTTGCCGGGCCGCTGGGAGGACCGGATCAAGCCGTACGTCTACATCCTGCCCGCGGTGGCGGCGATCGGATTGTTCCTGATCTATCCGGCGTACCAGACCATCGTCTACAGCTTCGCCAACCGGACCTCCACCGAGTGGGTCGGCCTCGACAACTATCAGAAACTACTGTCCTCGGAAGCGTTCCTGCAGACGCTGCTCAACACGCTGCTCTGGATCGTCATCGTGCCGACCGCCACGGTGATCCTGGGCCTGGCCGTGGCAGTGCTGGCCGACCGGCTGCGGCCGCGCGGTGAGAAGCTGACCAAGACGATCATCTTCCTGCCGATGGCGATCAGCATGGTCGGTGCGGCCACGATCTGGCGCTTCGTGTACGAGGCCCGCCCGGCCGGCCAGCCCCAGATCGGGCTGCAGAACGCGATCGTCACGGCGCTGGGCTTCGACCCGGTCGTCTGGCTGCAGCAGGAAAGCTTCCACCTGAACAGCTTCTGGCTCATGGTCATCCTGATCTGGGCGCAGGTCGGCTTCTCCATGGTGCTGCTGTCCGCGGCGGTCAAGGGGGTGCCGACCGAGACGCTGGAAGCCGCCCGGATCGACGGCGCCACCGAGCGGCAGGCGTTCTTCCGGGTGGTCGTACCGCAGATCTGGCCCACCGTCACGGTCGTGTTCATCACCGTGCTGATCGGCGTGATGAAGGTCTTCGACGTGGTGTACGTGATGACCAACGGCAACTTCAACACCAACGTGATCGGGCTGGAGTTCTACAACCAGCTGTTCACCAACGGCAACGCCGGCTTCGCCGCGGCGATCGTCGTCATGCTGATGGTGGCGATCATCCCGGTCATGGTCTATCAGGTTCGCCAGTTCCGGGCACAGGAGGCAGCGCGATGACCACCGTCAGCCAAGGCCCGCAGCCGACCCCGGTGCCCGGTCCGGTCACCGACCGCAAGACCATGGGCGGCGGCCGTCGTCGGCATCTCGCCGGGGTGGGCGAGAACGCCGGCAAGGCCAACTGGATCGTCAAGGCCGTTCTGCTGATCATCTGCTTCCTGTGGGTCGTCCCGGTGATCGGATTGTTCATCACCTCGATCCGGACACCGGACGCCGCCAACGCCACCGGCTGGTGGACGGTCCTGAAATCGCCCCTCGACGCCACCCAGTGGACGCTGGCGAACTACACCCAGGTGGCCACCGAGAGCAACATGTTCCGGGCATTCATCAACAGCTTCGCGATCACGCTGCCGGCCACTCTCATCCCGATCCTGATCGCCGCGTTCGCCGCCTACGCGTTCACCTTCATGCAGTTCAAGGGCCGAGACGTGCTGTTCATCATGATCGTCAGTCTGCTCGTCGTACCCAATCAGGTGGCCTTGGTGCCGCTGCTGCAGCTGTACGGCCAGTTCGGCCTCAACGGCACCTTCCCGGCCGTCTGGCTGGCGCACATCGGGTTCGGCATGCCGCTGGCCATCTTCATCCTGCGCAGCTACATGGCCACCCTGCCCAAGGAACTGATCGAGTCGGCCAAGGTGGACGGCGCCACGCACTTCACCACGTTCTGGCGGCTGGTCATCCCGGTGTCGGTGCCGGCGCTCGCCTCGTTCGCGATCTTCCAGTTCCTCTGGGTGTGGAACGACCTGCTGGTGGCCCTGATCTTCCTCGGCCCCGGCGAGAACGAGCCGATGACGGTCAACCTGGCCGGCCTGATCGGCCAGCAGGGTCAGGGCTGGCAGCTGATCACCGCGGGCGGCTTCTTCACGATGGTCGTACCGCTGATCGTCTTCCTGTCCCTGCAGCGCTTCTTCATCCGCGGCATGGTGGCGGGCTCCGTCAAAGGGTGAGCCGCTTCGCGGTGGCGAAATCTACGACAAGTGTCTACCTGGGACAAGACGCTGGCTGTAGGTTCCCGGACGATGGATCACTTCCTGATGCCCGACGACCGGACGCTGCATGGTCACTTCTCAGCCACCCGTGCGCCGGTGCTCACGGTCGATCCCGGCGACACGGTCACCGTCGGTACGCTGGACTGCTGGTGGTCTGCGGGCCCGCATACCGGCGGCCACCTTCCGGACCGCCCCCGGGTGTCCCAGTACCGGGCGGACTACGGCCACGCGCTGACCGGTCCGGTGTTCATCCGCGGCGCAGGGCCGGGCCGGACACTGTCGGTGCGCATCGACGCGGTCGTCCCCGGCGGGTGGGGCACCACGGTGGCCGGCGGATGGCCGAGCCCGCTCAACCACCGCTACGGTCTCGAGGCCTCGGGAGCGGTCCACGCCTGGACGTTGGATCCGGTCGCCATGACCGGCCGCAACCAGCTCGGGCACACCGTCGCCCTGCGACCGTTCATGGGCATCCTCGGAATGCCGCCGGCGGAGCCGGGCGAGCATTCGACGATCCCGCCACGAGTGCACGGTGGCAACCTCGACTGCCGGGACCTGGTGGCCGGCAGCGTGCTGATGCTGCCGATCCCGGTGGAGGGCGCGCTGTTCTCCGTGGGGGACGGACACGCGGCGCAAGGTGACGGTGAGGTCGGCGGCACCGCCATCGAGTGCCCGATGGACCAGGTGACGCTGACCTTCGACGTGCTCAGCGACTTCCCGGTGACCGCCCCGGTGGCGCGCACCGCCGGCGCCTGGCTGACCCTGGGCCTGGCGGCAACGCTGGACGAGGCGGCGTTCGCGGCATTGGAATCGATGTTCACGCTGATGGAACGGATCCACGGACTGGCCCGAGCGGACGCGCTCGCGCTGGCGAGCGTAGTCGTGGACCTGCGGGTCACTCAGATCGTGAACCAGATCGTCGGAGTACACGCGGTCCTGCCCGACGGCGTTCTCCACTGACGCCACCCAAGGCAAGGCCGTCACGCCCCGACGGCTATCCAGGATCTTGCGGGACGTAGGCGACCCGGAAGAAGCCGCGGATCGCTCGCCCGCCCAGGCCCAGGTTGTGGTCGAACACGACGGGCTTGGTCGGGGCGCTGGTGTCCACCCGAATCATGACGTCGTCGCGGCGGCCGCGGTTCGGGTCGTACACCTGCAACGTCAGCCGGCTGCCGTCGGATCTGCTCCCGTACACCAGCACCTGATGATTGAGACCCAGATCCCGCGGATCTCTCGAGGCCACGGTCACCACACCGATCGGCACCGGCAGAGACCGGTCCAGGTCCTTCTTGATCTGCGGCCACTGCACCCGGACCGTACGCCAGCCCAGACCCCGCTCCGCGATCACCCGCCGCCCGAACAGCGAGATGACGTTGTCCCCGTCAGGAAGGCTCATCCACTGGTAATACTGGGCAACACCAGCCGGCACATGCCACGAATCGATCAGACGATCCACGATGTACCGATACAGCGGCTCGCCGGCCGCCGGCCGGTCCAGCCCGGGTGCCCGCCCGGCGAGCCAGTGATCCAGTGCCGCGAACACCATCCCGCCGCACAACCCCCCGCGGGCGTTGCCGACCCCGATCTCACCGAACGGCGTACGCAGAACGATCGCGGCCTGATCCGGCCAAGCGTTGGTGTACGCGAAGCCGTGCCGCGATGGCAGAAAGCTCTCGGCCGCCATGTCGCCAGGCTAGGCCCGGCGCTCCCGCAGCAGCACTCACGCGTCGGCAACCGGACTGCCGGCCGCCTTCTTCGACGACGCCGAGGTGCACGGCCGGGGCGACAACTGTCCTAACTCGCTGACGTCCGGCGAAGGCCGGCCAGGCGTCCTCCCGACGAGGCAAGAACGGTCGCCGCCAAGGCCAGCGCGGCGGTCCCTGCCGCACACCACATGATCGCCTCGAAGGAGTGTGGGACCGCCCACTCCGCTGCGGCGACCAGCATCGCGGTCGCCGCCCACAACGGCGCCGACGGCCATCGGGCGCCCGCCGCGACTCGCGCGTTCACCAGCACGAACAGCAACGCGTACAGCGCGCCGGTCAGGGCGAACACCGGCGCGTACCGGCCCAGCCACACGTAGTCGGGGCCGCCGGCCAGGCGGAACGCCAGGCCGCCCGCCAGTGCGGAGGCCGTGACCAGCACCGCTCCGCAGCCGGCCACCAGGCCGACCGCGACCAGCAGGGCACGCCGGCTGCCCTGCGCCAGCCGTGGCAGCGCCAGCACCGTCACCACCTGCGGTGCCCACAACGCACCCTTGGTCAGCACTGTGCCCACCGCGTAGGCGCCGGAGGTCGAGGCGGGCAGCAGGTGCCTGGCCAGGATGAGGTCGGCGTACGAGACGACCAGCATGGCCAGCGTCGCCGAGCACGCGGTGGTCACCTGCCGCGCAGTGATGCCGTCGGCGGCGGACCCCGGCGGCGACCGGTGGAGAAGGGCGAGCACGACCGGCACCGCCAACGCCGTCGTCGTGCCGATCAGCACCGTACCCGTCAGCCCCGCACCCAGCGCGAGCCCGGCCGCGAAGCCGCCGTAGCGCCCGGCGGCCAGCACCGCCATGCCCACCGCCAGGTGCAGGAACCGCGAGTCACCCTGCAGCCGGCCCAGCCACTGCCCGGCGACCACCGTCGCCCCGGTGTAGACCGCCAGCAGCAGCATGACCACCGACGGCAGGTCGAGCACCGACGCCGAGACCGGCGCCAGCACCGCCACCACAACCGCACAGACAGCGGCGGTGAGCCACCCGGTCCGGCCGGCCGCGGCCTCCGGGCGACGGGCCCGGTGCACCGCCACCGCGATCTGCAGTCCCGTTCCGGGCACGCCGGCGATGGCCGCGATCGCCAGCACGGTTGCCAGCGCCCCGAGGTCAGACGCGCTGAGCTGCCGGGCACCGAGCACCGGCACGAGGTAGCCGAGCGCGTTGGTGACCGCACCGGCGACGGCGACGGCCAGCCCGGCGACGCCGATCCGGCGCCGGGACAGGACGTCTACAGCCGGCCCTGCTCGACCGCTCGGGTGATCCACGGAATCACCTCGTCGAGCATCGCGTCCAATGAGGTCTCCGCGGTGAACCCGAGCACCTCGCGCGCCTTCGTCACCTCGGGCACCCGCATCGCCACATCGTGCGCGAACGGCTCGTCGCTCACCCACCGGAACGGCACGTCCGGGCCCTTCACCTTGTGCCAGATCAGCTCGGCGAGCTCCAGCACCGTCGTCGACTCGGCGGTCGACAGGTTGAAGTCCTCGTTGTGCGCGGCCGGGTCCTCCATCGCCGCCACGATGCCGCGCGCCAGATCGGCGCCGTACGTGTAGTGCCGCACCTGCTCGCCGGACCCGAGGATGTGCACGGGGTCCTGGCCCTTGAGGATCTTCTGCACCAGGTCGGGCACCACGTGCGACATGGCGAGCTTCACGTTGCCGGAAAGCACCTCGACCTCGCCGAGCGCGCGTCCCTCGCCCACGCCGACACAGTTGAAGGGACGCACGATGGTGTAGGGCAACCGGTACTGGTCCCAGGCCGCTCGCGCGTAGTACTCCACGGCCAGTTTCTGGAAACCGTAGGACGACCGCGGCGGCGGGACGCGTCGCTCGTCGCCTTCTTTGCTGGGCCAGTGGTCGGTCGACTCGTAGACCATCGACGACGAGATGTACGTGACCTTCCGCAGCCGCCCGTCGCGATGGGCCGCGATGGCCGCGTCGCAGGAGGCCGCCATGATGCGCTCGTTGGTGGCGAGCAGGTCGTACGCGTACGTGTGGAAGTAGGAGATGCCGCCGATCATCGCAGCGCCGGCGATGAAGTGGTCGCAGTCCGCGAGCAGGTCGGCCACCAGACCCGGGTCGCGCGCGTCGCCCTCGACGAACCGGAAACGCGGGTGGTCGTCATAGCCGTGCGCCACCGGGCCGTACTTGGAGAAGTTGTCGAGGCCGACCACCTCGTGCCCGCGGCTCAGCAGCTCCTCGACCAGATATCCGCCGATGAAGCCGGCGGAGCCGGTGACCAGCACCTTCGTCACGCCGGGGTGTCCTCCTTGTCGCGATCGGCCGGCACCACGTCCGGCTTCAGGGTCTCCGCCTTCACCGAGTTCCATCGCGCGGCCAGCTCCTCCGCAGTCAGCCGCCGGCCGAATGCGAAGAGATACCAGCGCAGGTAGCTCGGGAGGAACCGGCCGACGTCGAAGCGGGACTCGCCAAGCTGCCGGTCGAGCCAGATCGTCGGGATCTCGGCGACCGGGCGGCGCAGGCGGGTCGCCTTCGCGGTCAGCTCGATGCCGATCTCGAACCCGGTCCGCGACTCGATGCCCACCTCGCGCACGAAGTCGGTGTCGTAGGCCTTGAAGCTGTTGGTCGCGTCGCGGGTGCCGGCCCGGGCGAAGAGCCGCAGGCTGCGACCGGCCCAGCGGGAGGCCATCCGCTTGAACCGCGGCCCGCCGACCTGCTGCCCGCCGGGCATGTACCGGGACGCCGCAGCGACCACGACGCCGCGGTCGACCAGCCGGGCCAGCTCGTCGATCTGGCGCGGGTCGTCGCAGCCGTCGGCCATGGTCACGACGGCAACCGGCGCCCGGGCCGCGTCGATCCCGAAGCGCACCGCGTTGGCCGGGCCGGGACCGTAGGTGTTCAGCACCGGCCGCACCCGCGGGTCGTGCTGCGCGATCTGCTCCGCGTACGGAACCGTGGTGTCCTCGGGCATGTCGTGCACCACCAGGATCTCGGCGGGCAGAAGGACCTCACGCAGGATCCGCTCGAGGTGCCGGACCACGCCCTCGCCCTCGTTGTAGACCGGGATGATGACCGAGACCCTGGGAGTCACACCAGCACGCCCCGTCCGGTCAGTCCCCAGATGTCGATCACGGGTTTCCGGGTGTCGAGATCGATGTAGTCGGGATGGGGCGCCGCGATCACCAGCAGGTCGGCACGCTTGACCACGTCGTCCAGCGGCAGGAACCGGTCGTCCGGCACGTACGGGTCGGTGCAGAGCGTCTCGCGTGCCTTGAGCGTGAGGATCTTCCGCAGCTTGTACGCCAGGCTGTCCCGCGCGTCGTCACTGCCACCCTTGAAGGCCATGCCCAGGATCCCGACGGTCAGATCGGCGAGCTCGAACCGGTCCTCGAGCCGCGACACCAGGTAGAGCGGCAGTCCTTCGTTGATCAGCATCGCGGAGTGGCCGAGCACGAAGTTGTTCCGGTTGAAGGCTGCCAGCTGCATGGTGTCCTTGAGCAGGCACGGACCGGCCGCGAAGCCGGGCATGGGCAGGTCGGCGGCGCGCGGGTAGTCGAACGCCACGGCGTGCTGGATCCGCGCGTAGTCGAGGCCGAAATCGTTGGCCATCATCCAGAACTGGTTGGCCGCGGCGAACTTCAGGTAGCGCCACGTGTTGGTGAACAGCTTGGCCAGCTCGGCCTCCTCCGGCTCCAGCCGGACGAGCGAGCCGGTGAGACGCCGGAAAAGGGTCTCGGCCCGGTCCTGGGCTTTCGGGGTACGCGCGGCGATGATCTGCGGCAACGTGAAGAGCTCGCTCATCGCCCGGCCCTCGGCGATCCGCTCGGGGCAGAAGGCCACGTCGACGTCGAGGCCCTTGGCGGCCAGCAGCTTCTCGGTCAGCGCCGTCACGCCGGGGTAAACCGTGCTGCGCAGCACCACCAGCTGACCGTCTCGCAGGTGTTCCGCGCACCGCTCGATGGCCCGCGGCACCGCCGACAGGTCGGGGTTGAGGTGCTCGTCGACCGGGGTGCCGACGACCACGATCAGCGCGTCGGCCAGCCCGACCGAGGACGCGTCGGTGGAGGCCCGCAGCAGGCCGGCTGCCAGGCCCTCGACGAGCAACTCGGCGGCGCCGTCCTCCGCGAACGGCATGGTGCCGGCGTTGACCAGCTCCACCGCCGCCGCGTCGATGTCGTAGAGCACAACGGACAGGCCACGCGTGGCCAGGGCGATCCCGAGCGGCAGGC
>NZ_JBFAZH010000099.1:0-12327 GCF_040681735.1 Actinoplanes sp. NPDC051633
CGCATCCGCGACGCGGATGCGTCTCTGAGCTACCACTATTTGTCTCGCGCCCGGGTTGTGGGCGCGAGCCTGCCCTGCGTGGCCGCCGTTCCGCGGCTGGTCGTGCGTGGCCGCCGTTCCGCGGCTGGTCGTGCCTCGGGCCCCGCCGTCGGCTCCCGCTCGCATCGCGTCTCGGCGGGCGACGCTACGCGGCGATCGCCGTAGCGGAGGTGCCGGCCGGCTCCGGCGAGGGCGCCGCGCGGCGTTTTGCCGTGGCGATGTAGCGGGCGTTCCAGGTGGTCAGGGCGGCGAAGGTGACGATGGTGAGCGCCGTGGAGAGGCCGACCATCACCTCGATCGGCAGCGTGTAGACCAGCACCGCGCGGACCAGCGCCTCAACCAGTAAGCCGGCGCCCCAGACGAACGACGAGACGCGGTGGCCCCGGCGGACGTGCGGGTCCGTCGCGTAGGCCGAAGCCAGCTCGGCGGCTCGCCGCGGCAGGAAGCTCTGCTGGGCCGCCAGGGTGAGCGGGCGGCCACGCAGCGCGGTCGCGATGAAGACGAGGCCCAGCACCGCGGCCATCGCCGAGTGCTTGATCAACATCCACCGCGGGTCGCCGGTGACCAGCGTGAACACCAGGCCGACCCCGAAGACCGCGGCCATCACGGCGGAGAACGGGCTCAGCGAGCGGTCCCGCACCGCGACCCAGGCCATCCGGGAGCCGGCGGCGAGCGTTCCGGCCAGCAGCGCGGTGAAGTCGCCGGCGCCGAGGGCGTGCAGGGCGTAGTAGGTCGCCACCGGCAGACCGAGGTCCCAGGCCAGCGAGCGGATCATCGGGCGGATGCTGTGCGGCGTCGTCGTCATGGCTCGATCGTCGCGCCGGCGAGGCCTGCCGCGGGACGACCGACCCGTCGAGCCCGGCTGTCCACCGATCGACGGACACGCCCGTCGCGAAGCGGGTCAGCGGCGCGCGTACCGCAGGAAGAGCATGTCCTCCTCGGCCAGGATGTGCCGCAGCGACATCTCCCTCCGCACGGCCTGCCCGCCGTGGGCGATGCGGCTCGCGTCGCCGGCGGTGAGCAGCGGCGAGACGGTCAGGCACAGCTCGTCCACCAGGTCCGCCTCGAGCAGCGCGCCGAGCAGCCGCGGCCCGCCCTCGCAGAACACCTGCGTCGCGCCGCGCTCGTGGAGCGCCGCGATGCCGGCCGCCAGGTCGTCGGTCGCCACCACGTCGGCCACCCGCTCGACCTGCCGGCGCATCTTCGCCGTCCCGCCACCCGCCAAGACCACCGGCCGGCGCGGGGCGTCGGCGAAGACGAGCTGGTCGAGGTCGAGGTCGAGGCTGCGGGAGACGACGACCATCAGGGGGTACGCGGGCAGCCCACGCTCCTCCCGCCAGGCCCGCCGCGAGGGGTCGAGCCGCAACCCGTCGTAGTTCTCCCCGCGCACGGTCGCCGCACCCACCACGAGCGCGTCGCACACCGTACGCAGCGTCTTGAGGATCTCCTGGTCGGTCGGGTCACCGAGCCCGCCGGAGTGCCCGTCGAGCGTCGCCGCGCCGTCGAGGCTGGACACGAAGTTGACCCGCAGCACCGGTTCGTCGCGCCGCGGGTACAGCTCCGGCAGCTCCTCGAGCGCGACCGGGCCGGCCGGAGAGGGTCGCAGCCGGGTGATCGTCATGGGCCGGGCGGCCCGGTCACCGGCGGCACCGGCTCGACCGGCCGGTGCTGGCAGTCGCACCAGGAGCCGCCGCGGCAGTCGTCGTGCCGTCGCTCCCGGCAGGCTGTGCAGATCATGAGCAGGCTGGGCAGATCATGAGTCGGGAGATCATGAGATCGACCATATTCCTAGTCAGGTGCATAATGCGGCCATGTCAAGGCAGCCGCTGCGCTCGGCCGGGCGACCAACGCTGGACGCGGTGGCCAGGCTGGCCGGGGTCGGCCGCGGCACGGCCTCCCGGGTGCTGAACGGGTCGGCCCAGGTCAGCCCGCAGGCGAAGGCCGCGGTGGAGGCGGCCATCATCGAGCTGGGGTACGTGCCGAACCGCGCCGCCCGCTCGCTGGTCACCCAGCGCACCGACTCGGTGGCCCTGGTCGTCTCCGAGTCGCAGGAGCGAGTGTTCGGCGAACCGTTCTTCGCGGGTGTGCTGCGCGGCATCAACGCCGCCCTGATCGAGACCCCGCTGCAGCTCTGGCTTGCGATGGCCGCCACGCCGGAGCAGCGCCGCCGGGTCGAGGCGCACCTGACCGGGCAGCACGTCGACGGCGTGTTGCTGCTCTCGCTGCACGACGACGACCCGCTGCCCGGGATCCTGCGCGCGCGGGGGATGCCGTTCGTGCTCGGCGGGCGGCCGGCGCGGCCGGCGCCGGAGGACGCCTTCGTCGACGTGGACAACGTGGCGGGGGCTCGGCAGGCGGTGGAGCACCTGGTGGGGCTGGGTGCGCGGCGGGTGGCGACGGTGGCCGGGCCGCAGGACATGCAGGTGGGCCGTGACCGGCTGGCCGGCTATCGCGCTGCTTGGGACGAGGGCCGGCCGGAGCTGATCGCCTACGGGGACTTCACCGAGGCCGGCGGGCATGCCGCCATGCGCGCGCTGCTGGAGCGCGAACCGCGCGTGGACGCCGTCTTCGCGGCCTCCGACCTGATGGCCGCCGGAGCGCTGCGGGCGTTGCGCGCGGCGGGCCGCCGGATCCCGGCCGATGTGGCGCTGGCCGGGTTCGAGGACGCCGACGTGGCCCGGCAGACCGACCCGCCGCTGACCACCGTGCACCAGAACGTCGACGAGATGGGCCGGCGCATGGCCGCCCTGCTGATCGACCTGATCAATCGCCGGGCGGATGTCGATCCGCACGTTCTGCTCGACACCCACCTGGTCCGTCGGTCCTCCACATAGTCGCTCCTAATCTGGGCATTGACCATGGGGACACGGCGTCGCAACCGGTGTGAAACGCCGCGTTGGCACAGTGGCGAGGTCGACGTCACGGGAGGAGCTTCATGTTGCTGCGGGTACGGGTCACTCTGCCGGATCGTCCTGGGGCCCTCGGCCAGGTCGCGCGCACGCTCGGTGTGGCGGGTGCGGACATCGTCCAGGTCGTGGTGCTGGAGCGGCTCGGCGGCCGGGCGGTCGACGATTTCACCGTGGTCTGGCCGGGCGCGGCACGGGTGGAACGCCTCCTGGCCGGCCTGGCCGCCATCCCCGGCGTGCAGGTGGACGGGGTGTGGAAGGCGATCGGCGCGCCGATCTCCGGCGGGCACGACGCCGAGCTCCTCGCGCAGGTCGCCGCCAACCCGGCCGACGGCCTGGCCACGCTGGTGGACGCGGTGCCCGGCCTGCTCGCCGCCGACTGGGCCGCCGCCGCGGTGGTGCCGCCCGACTGGGCCGCCCGTGCCGGCTCCCCGCGGCCGCTCCCGCACGGCCCCGATCTGCAGCTCGGCAAGGAGCCGACGACGGTGTACGCCAGCTGGCGCGCCCCGGCACCGCTCCGGCTGCCCGAGATCACCCCGCTGCGCGCCCGCCCGATGAGCGGCCCCGACACCACGAAGTACGCGGTGGCGCCCTTCGGCCGCGCCGGCCTGGTGCTCGTGCTGGCCCGCTCGGACGACGAGGACCTGCCGGCCGCCGCCTTCCACGTGACCGAGGTCGACCGGGTCGCCCAGCTGGTCCGGGCCGCCGCGGTGATCCTCGGCGACCGTCTCGATCAGGCCGGCGCGCCGCCGGTCGCCTCCTCTGTGATTGAGCCCTCATAAGGTTCTTCAACAAAGGCAATGTCGAGGTAACACGGGCGCGGCACGCTCGGATACATGGCGTTATGGCGGATCAGGGCGACGGTGGACGATCGCCCGGGCTACCTTTCCGTGCTGACCGCGAGTCTCGCGCTGCGGTCGGTCAACATCCTCGCCGTCCAGGTCCACACGACCGAGGCGGGCGCGGTGGACGACTTCCTGGTCGACGCGCCCGACACGATGTCCGAGGCCGACATGCTGGCGGCGGTCACCCGCGGCCGGGGGCGCGACGCGTTCGTGGCCCGGGCCGAGGCGCAGGGCCTGGCCGATCAGCCGACCCGGGCGCTGGCGCTGGCCGGCCGGCTGGTGCACGACCCCGACGCGCTCGGTGAGGCGCTGGTCGCCCTGCTCGACGCCCGGGAGGTGCGGTGGCGGCCGGAGAGCGCGGCCGGGCACGGCTTCACCGGCGGCCGGATGACGCTGGCCGACCCGGCCGGCGGGGCGTTCGAGGTGCTGCGCGACGCACCGGCGTTCACTCCGGCCGAGTTCGCGCGCGGGCAGGCCCTCATCGAGCTGTCCGGCGCGCTGCTGCGGCAGCAGGCCGAGCAGGCGACGGTGCTGCTGCCCGACGGCGCCGAGCTGCTGATCCGCGTCGCCACGGGCGAGGACGCCGAGGCCGTGCAGCGGATGCACGCGCGCAGCTCGGCGGGCAGCCGCCGGTTGCGCTACCTGGGCGGGATGCAGGCCCCGACGGACACCCGGCTGCGCCGCCTGCTCGAGCGGGTCGGCGGCGTCACGCTGCTGGCCGTCCACGTCGACCCGCGCAGTGGCGAGGAGCGGGTGGTGGCGATGGCCACGCTGCTGGCGGAGGGTGATCTGGGCGAGGTCGCGCTGCTGGTGGAGGACGCCTGGCAGCGCCGAGGGCTGGGCACCGCGCTGTTGCGCCGGCTGGTCGCGTGGGCCGGGCGCAACGAGGTGGCCGCGGTGGTCGCGCACACGACGGCGGAGAACACCGGGATGCTCCGGACGCTGCGCCGGCTGGGTGCCGAGCCGACGGACCGTGACGGCGCGATGCTCACCGCGACGATTCCGGTGCCGGGCCGGCGGACCGCCTCCGACGAGACGCCCGCCCGGCCGGGTCTCAACCAGTCAGGTCTCAACCAGTCGGGCCTCACCTGATCAGCTCGGCGGCCAGCAGGTCCATCAGCAGGCCGTCGTGCCAGCCGTGCTCGCCGCGTTCGTACTGCCGCATGATGCCGACCGGGCGGAAGCCGACCTTCTCGTAACATCTGATCGCTGCCTTGTTGTCGGCGGCCGGGTCGATCACCAGGCGGTGAAAGCCCTCGTCGTCGATCAGGTGGGTGGCCAGGGTACGCACCGCGTCGGTGCCGACGCCCCGGCCGTGCACCGCCGGGTCGACGAAGATGTCGATGCTGGCGTGGTGGTATTCGGGGTCCTCCTCGGCGGCCCACTGGATCCCGCCGGCCACCCGGCCGTCCACCTCGATCACGAAGTAGGTCAGGCTCTCGTCGTCGATCGCCTCACGGGTGTCCGCGGCGACGTCCGCGCCACGCCAGCGCGCAAACACCTCGGGCGTCTCGCGGATCCGCACCAGATCCGGAATATCCGATTCCGTGGCGAGGCGCAGCGTGACGATCCGGCCGCGGAGCCGGGTCCACATCAGGAGCTCAGCGTGCCGTGCTCGACGCAGGTGGCCGTCCAGCCGGTGGGCACGACCTGCACCTTCAGCCGGCGGCGGCACTCGGGGCAGTAGCGTGGCGGTTCGAACTGCCGTGCCCGCCGGCACTCAGGGTGGTCGCCGGGCTGCCCGCAGCGGTCGCAATACCCGGTCACAGCGTCGCCGACAACGCCTTGACCGGCATCTTCAGCTCCTCGAGCAGCTCGAGGTCGGCGGTCGCCGGGCGGCCCAGTGTGGTCAGGTAGTTGCCGACGATCACCGCGTTGATGCCGCCGAGGAGGCCGTCTCGCGTACCCAGATCACCGAGCGTGATTTCGCGGCCGCCCGCGTACCGCAGAATGGTCCTCGGCATCGCCAGGCGGAACGCCGCGATCGCGCGCAGCGCGTCCTTGCCCTCGACCACCGGGCGGTCACCGAGCGGCGTGCCCGGACGGGGGTTGAGGAAGTTCAGCGGGACCTCGTGCGGATCCAGCTCGGCCAGCTGCGCCGCGAACTCGGCCCGCTGCTCGACCGTCTCGCCGAGCCCGAGAATGCCGCCGCAGCAGACCTCCATGCCGGAGTCGCGCACCATCGTGAGCGTCGACCAGCGTTCCTCCCACGAATGGGTGGTCACCACGTTGGGGAAGAAGGAGCGGCAAGTCTCCAGATTGTGGTTGTAGCGGTGCACGCCCATCTCGACCAGCTCGTCGACCTGCTGTTGCGACAGCATGCCGAGGCTGGCGGCGACCTGGATGTCGACGGCCTCCTTGATGGCCTTGACGCCCTGCCGCATCTGGTCCATCAGGCGCTGGTCGGGCCCGCGCACCGCGGCCACGATGCAGAACTCCGTCGCGCCCGTCGCCGCGGTCTGCTTCGCCGCCTCGACCAGGGCGGGAATGTCCAGCCAGACCGCCCGCACCGGCGAGGTGAACAGGCCCGACTGCGAGCAGAAGTGGCAGTCCTCGGGGCAGCCGCCGGTCTTCAGCGAGACGATGCCCTCGACCTCGACCTCCGGTCCGCACCACCGCATCCGCACCTCGTGTGCCAGCTGCAGCAGCGCGGGCAGGTCGTCGTCGGGCAGCCGCAGCACCTCTTCGACCTGCGCCTGGTCCAGGCCCTGTCCGTTGCCCAGCACCCGCTCGTGCGCCCGGTCGAGGATCATGTCCGTACCCTACAGGCCAGTGATAGTTTGCCGATCGAGGTCTTTCCGGGCCTTCCTTCACGGGTGATTGCGAGGCGACTTTGACGGGCTGGTTGGCGGCGCTCGAGCGCTCGGCCCGTGCCCGGGCGAAGGCCGGGCTCACCCGCGTCCTGCGGCCGCGCCCGGCCGCCGACGGCGTCGTCGATCTGGCCGGCAACGACTATCTCGGCCTGGCCGTCCACCCCGCGGTGGTCGCCGCGGCGGCGTCGGCCCTTTCCGAGTACGGGCTGGGAGCGACCGGTTCGCGACTGGTGCGGGGCAGCACCGAGGCACACGCCACCCTGGAGTCCGACCTGGCCGAGTGGCTGGGTGCGGAGCAGGCGCTGGTGTTCTCGTCCGGCTACCTCGCGAATCTCGGGGCGGTCCGGGGGCTGGCCGGGTCGTATGTCGTCTCCGACGCGTACAACCACGCGTCGCTGATCGACGGCTGCAAACTGTCCGGGGCCGACGTGGTGATCGCGCCGCACGCCGACCCCGCCGCGGTGGCCGCGCTGCTGGACGCGGCGCCCGGGCGCAACGCGGTCGTGGTGACCGAGTCGGTGTTCTCGGTGGACGGTGACCTGGCGCCGCTCGCCGCCCTGCACGAGGTGACCTCGGCGCGCGGGGCGCTGCTGCTGGTGGACGACGCGCACGCGATCGGGGTGCTGGGGCCGTCGGGCGCCGGGGCGGTCGCGGCCGCCGGGCTGGCCGGCAAGCCCGATGTGGTGGTCACCGCGACGCTGTCGAAGTCGCTCGGCGGCGCCGGTGGTTTCGTGGCCGGGCCCGCCTCCTTCGTGCATCACCTGATCGACACCGGCCGAACGTTCATCTACGACACCGCGTTGCCGCCGGCGATGGCGGCGGGCGCCTCGGCGGCGCTGCGGATAGTGCGGGACGCCGACGACCTCCGCGCGCGGCTGTCGTCGCGCGCGGCGCTGGCGGTGAGCCGGTTGGGCGCGGCGGGTTTCGCGGTGACCAGCCCGGCCGCGGCGGTGCTGTCGGTGCCGGCGCCCGGGCCGGAGGCGGCGGTGGCGTGGGCGGCCGACTGCCGCGACCGGGGGATCGCGGTGGGCTGCTTCCGCCCGCCGTCCACTCCGGACGGCTCCAGCCGGTTGCGCTTGACCCTGAACGCAGGCGTCTCCGACGTGGACTTCGCCCGAGCCCTCGACGTGATCGTGGAGTGCGCCCCGTGACCCAGGCCCCCGTTCCGACGCCCGTTCCCGCGCCGTCGCCGGCCGTGCCCGATCCCGCGCCTGGCACGCCCGAGCCCGACCCCGCCATCCCGGTCTCTCCCGGTCCGGCCGGTCCGGCTCCGGACGCGCCGGCCGGGCCCGGTCCGGGGTTGCCGAGCGATGCCGGCGAGCAGCTGGGCGACGAGATCGAGGCCGAGCTGGCCGCGCAGTCCCCGGAACCGGCCGCTCAGCCCGCGCCCCGCCCGGCCGAGTCGGGCGAATGGCGCGGCGTGGTGCTGGTCACCGGCACCGACACCGACGTGGGCAAGACCATCGTGACGGCGGCGATCGCCGCGGCGGCCCAGGCGGCGGGCCTCAAGGTCGCGGTGATCAAGCCGGGCCAGACGGGTACGACCCTGGGCGGCCCGACCGACGTGGAGCTGATCCAGCACCTGGCCGCTCCGCACACCGCGAAGACCCTCGCCACCTACCCCGAGCCGCTCGCCCCGCTGGCCGCCGCCCGGGTGGCCGAGAAGGCGCCGCTGGAGCTCTACGAGGTGGTCGACGAGATCCGCGCGGTGTCGGCCGAGCACGACCTGGTGCTGGTCGAAGGCGCTGGCGGCCTGCTGGTGCCGATGGGCGTCCGGCCGTCCGGCGACCCGTGGACCTTCGCCGACCTGGCCACGACGCTGGGCGTGAGCACAGTGGTGGTGGCCCGGGCCGGCCTGGGCACGCTCAACCACACCGCGCTGACACTGGAGGCGCTGTCCCGCAGGGGCGTGCCGGCCGGCGTGGTGCTGGGCGCATGGCCGGCCGAGCCGGAGCTGGTGCATTGGGCCAACTTGAGCGAGCTGGTCCCCAACCTGGTGGGCGCGCTCCCGGACGGAGCCGGCGCGATGGAGCCGGGCGTCTTCCGCCGCTCGGCGCCGGGCTGGCTGACGCCGGCCCTCTACGGGGTCCTGGACAACTGGCGCGTCTGGGCCGAAGAGATCCGCTGACCCGACGCCGGGTCAGTAGCCGAGGCTGATCGCCTGGCGGGATGTGGCCCGGTCCGAGGCCGCCCGGAGCAGGAAGTCGGCCAGGTCGGCCCGCGAGATGGAGCTGCCGCCGCGGACGTTTCCGCTCCGGGCCATGCGGTACGTGCCGGTGTGCGGGCCGTTGGTCAACCGGGGCGGGCGGGCGATCGTCCACTCCAGCTCGGTGGACCGCAGCAGCTCTTCGGCTCGCATCGCGTCCGCGTAGGCGTCGCGAAGCACCCGCTGCAGGATCGGCTTCGCCACGGCACGCAAGAGGAGCGGGTCGCCCTCGGTGTGCATTCCGCTGTTGCTGACCAGCACGACCCGCGACACGTTCTCCGCCCACATCGCCGAGATCAGCGTGTCGAGGGCCGGCGTCACCACGGGCCGAGGGTGGCGACCGCTGGGGCCGAGGGCGGTGACCACCGCGTCCCGTCCCCGGACGGCCGGCCGCAGGTCTTCGACCTTCATCACGTCGGCGGTCACGACGACCAACTCACCGGCCGAAGAGGCGGCCGAAGAGGCGGCCGAGCCGCTGCGTACCGCAGGGACCGGAAACGCCGGCAGCCTGGCCGGGTCGCGGACGACGGCGGTCACGCGATGTCCGGCGGCCAGCGCCTGCGCCACCACTTGCCGGCCCGTTCCCCCGGTGGCGCCGATGACGGTGATGTCCATGCCTTGCCTCCCGCGTGGTGAGTAAACACTTACTCACCACTATCGTGCGTGGCAGGATCGAAGGCAAGAGCAGGAGGACGATGAGCAGCCGGGATCGGATTCTGGACGCGGCCGCCCACGTGATGGGCACGATCGGGCTCGCGCGCAGCACCACGCGCGAGATCGCCCGGCAGGCCGGCTACTCCGAGGCGATGCTGTACAAGTCGTTCCGCACCAAGGAGGAGATCTTCCTCGCGGTGCTCAAGGAACGCGCGCCGGGGCTCAACCCCCTGCTCGCCGACCTGCCGAAAAGGGTCGGCCACGGCGACGTCGCGGACACCGTCGACGAGCTGGCCCTGGTCGCCGTCCGCTTCTACCGCCGCAGCTTCCCGATCGCCGCGTCACTGTTCGCCGAGCCGCAACTGCTCGCCGCCCATCGCGACTTCCTGCGCGACGCCGGAGCCGGACCGCAGATGGTGTCCGAGCGGGTCGCGGCCTACCTGGCCGCGGAGCAGGGAGCCGGCCGGGTGCGGCCGGACGCGGACCCCGCGGCGATCGCCCATCTGCTTCTGGGCGGCTGCTTGAACTACGCGTTCCTGAGCAACTTCACCGACGACCTGCCCTGGCCGAGCGACGAGGAGTGCGCTCAAGCTCTGTCATCGTCCATCCGGGAGCTTCTCTGACGCGCGGCCTCGTAGAGCACGACCGTCGCCGCCGCGGCGGCGTTCAGGGAGCTGGCCGCCCCGGTGATCGGGATGCGGACCATCGTGTCGGCGCCGGCGCGCCAGCCCGCCGACAGGCCGTGCGTCTCGTTGCCGATCAGCAGGACCCGGGGGCCGGTCAGGTCGTAGGAGGCCACGTCGGCCGCGCCGTGCTCGTCGGTGCCGGCCACCTGCACGTCCAGGCCGCCGGCGCGCACCGAAGCGACCCAGTCGAGGACCTCGCGGTGTGAGTCGGCGCGGATCACCGGCAGCGCGAACACCGACCCGGTCGAGGCGCGTACCGCCCTGGGGTCGTACGGGTCCGCGGCGTGGCCGGTGACGATGACGGCGGAGGCGCCGAAGGCGTCGGCGGAGCGGATCAGGGTGCCGATGTTGCCGGGCGTCGACGGCCGGTCGAAGACGACGGCGAGCAGGCGCGGGCCGACGGGCACCCGGGCGAGGTCGTCGGGCGGGAGGGCGGCGACCGCGATCAGCTCGGACTCGTCCTTCTCCGCCAGCTCGGCCACCAGCGCGGGGTCCATGGCCACCGGCGTCGCCGCGCTGCGGTCGAGCATCTCGCGCGCCCAGGACGAGAGCGCGTGCCGGTCGGAATAGATCAAATGCTGCACCGGGTGACCGGAGGAAACGGCCAGGGTGATCGGCCGCACGCCCTGTACCAGGAAAAGCCCCGAGCGCTGCCGCTTGGTGCGATTCGTCAGCAACGCCTGCCACTGCTGGAAACTCGCGTTGCGGGTAGTGATTTTCATCGGCGCCGAGACTACTCGCGGTGTTCAGCGCGGTGGGTGACACTGGTCGCGTGGCATTCACCCTCACGATCGATTGCGGTGGCGGCGGCATCAAGGGTTCGGTGCTCGACGAGGCCGGCACGATGCGGGCACAGCCGTTGCGCGTGCCCACGCCGTACCCGCTGCATCCCGATCTCTTCGTGAAGACCCTGGTCGGTCTCGGCGGGCGGCTGCCGCAGGCCGATCGCGTCACCGTCGGCATGCCGGGCATGCTGCGGCACGGCGTCGTGGTCGCCACTCCGCATTACGTGACCCGCAGCGGCCCGCGGACGAAGGTCGACCCGGAGCTGGTCGAGGCGTGGGGCGGCTTCGACGCCCGGACCGCGCTGGCCGAGGCGTTCGGGCTGCCCACTCTGGTGCTGAACGACGCCGAGGTGCACGGCGCGGGGGTGGTCGCCGGCACCGGGTGCGAGCTGATGCTGACGCTGGGCACCGGGCTCGGCTGCGCCCTGTTCGACGGCGGCTATCTGGCCCCGCACATGGAGATGTCGCAGGCGCCGGTGCGGTGGGGGATGAGCTACGACACGTACATCGGTGAGCACGAACGGCGGCGGCTGGGCGATGCGCTGTGGTCGCGCCGGGTCCGCAACGTCGTCGAGGGTCTGCGGCCGGTGTTCCTGTGGGACCGCCTCTACCTGGGCGGCGGCAACTCGCGCCTGATCACGGCGACCCAGCTGGCCCGGATGGGCGACGATGTCGTGGTGGTGCCGAACACGGCGGGCATCGTGGGCGGGGTCCGCGCGTGGAGCCTGGGCGTGAAGAACCAGCAGCGGTGAGACCAGCCGCCCTCCTGCTCGACTTCGGCGGCGTGATCGCCGACGCTCCGCCGCAGCGAGCCGCGCCGCCCGGGCTGGTGCTGCGGATCTACAACCTGATCGACGGCGTCCTGACGCCGGGTGAGATCCAGCGGTCGTTCACCGAGGGCGATGCGGCCTACGCCCGCTGGCGGGATGAGGATCATCCCGACGAGCTGCCCGCGATCGAGGTCTGGGATCGGTTCATGCTGCGTGGGTGGCCGAGGTCCGCGCAGGCGAAGGTACGCGCGTACGTGGCCGGCCTGACCTACGACTGGGCGTGGCGCAGTGGCTGGGCGCTGCGCCCCGGCATCTCCGAGCTGCTGCACGCGGCCGCCGGGTCCGGCATCCCGATGGCGGTGGTGAGCAACACCATCAAGGGCGCCGCACACCGTGACTTCCTCAGCAAGGCGGGCGTCGGCCGGCTGTTCGCCGCGCAGATCTACAGCGACGAGGCGGGCGTGCGGAAGCCGAACCCGCAGATGATCTGGGCGGCGACCGGCGCACTGGGGGTGAAGCCGGAGGAGTGCTGGTTCGTCGGCGACAGCCGCCGGCGCGATGTGGTGTGCGCCCGTCGCGCCGACGTCGCCCTCGCGATCCTGATGCGGTCCCCGCGCACCGAC
>NZ_JBFAZH010000100.1:0-12321 GCF_040681735.1 Actinoplanes sp. NPDC051633
CCGGGGAACGGCGACTGCGCCGGGCTGCTCACCAGGCCGTGCCCAAGTGGGAAGCGGATCACGTTCTCGACCAGCGCATCCGCGTTCACCAGGAGGGACGGCACCAACGCGAGCACCGGCAGCCCCACGGCGAACGGGATCAGCCGGCGTCCGTTGCCGGTGGCGACGGCCAGCACCACCAGCACCGCCACCACCGGAAAGGCGAACAGCTTGAGGGCCGCCGCGACGCCGACGACCACGCCGGCCGCGAGATACCGGTCCGAGGCGCACAGGGCCAGCGCGAGCAGGCACAACGCGAGCACCGGCATGTCGTCGCCGCCGGTGGCCAGGGTGAGCGCGCAAACCGGGAAAACGGTGGCGGACTGGGCCGCCCTGGCGGCTGGGAACAGGCGGACGGCCCACACCAGAGCCGCCGCGGTGACCACGAAGAACCACACCCGCGAGTCGGTCCACCACACGTCGCCGAACCATGCCCGCGGCAGGCCGAAGAGGGCCATCCCCGGCTGGTACGGCCGATACTCCGACAGCCGCTCGGACACCGGCAGGGCGGCGATGGCGTCGTGCGACAGGTACGGCGTGCCCGACGACCACAGCGACGCGCCCATCCGCTCGACGACCAGCACCTCTTCCTGAGCCCGGTCGGTGCGCCCGCCGGCCCGCTGCACCGCCTGCACGATCAGCGGCACCAGCGACACCGCCACGAAGGTGACCCAGGTCAGCGCCATGCGCCAGGCCGGTCGCCGCAGCACCAGCTGCACGACGACCACGAGGAACGCCGCGAGGTATCCCCAGACCGCGATCGAGCCCCACGCCCGATGCGGCAGCAACGTCGACGTCAGGCCCGTGACCAGAGAAAACGCGGCGGAGAGGCCGTAGAGGACGACATCGAGGATCACGCGGGCAAGTGTGGCAGAGACGATCTCCCGTGCCCGGGTGCGCGGCGGCGTGGCAGCCGGACCACCGCCCCGGCGTCGTGCAGCGCCTCGGCCAGCACACCCGGCCGGCCGCCCGAGCCACGCTGCAGGGCGGCCAGCATCCGCCCGGCGGACATCGGCCGGGCGAAGAGCTGCCCCTGGCCGGCCACGCAGCCGAGCTCCCACAGGACGTGCCGCTGCGGCTCGCTCTCCACGCCCTCGGCCACCACCGTCAGCTGCATGCTGCGGGCCAGATCCACGGTGGACCGGACCACCGCGGCAGCCTCCGACGACGTCTCGATCGCGGAGACGAAGCTGCGGCCGATCTTCAACTGGTGCACCGGGATCCGGGGCAGCACGGACAGCGACGAGACGCCGGTGCCGAAGTCGTCCAGGGCCAGGCGTACCCCGGCATCCCGCAGATCCCGCAGCGTGCGTTCCACCACCTCGAGCTGACTCATGGTCAGCGTCTCGGCGAGCTCGAGCACCAGACGGTCGGAGGGCACGCCGTGGGCCGTCAGCCGGGTCAGCACCGACTCGGGGAAGGACGGATCGAGCAGGCTGCGCGGTGACACGTTGACGGCCACCGGCAGGTCGAAGCCGGCCTCCCGCCAGACGCCGGCCGCCGACAGCGCCTGCTCCAGCACCGCGTCCGAGAAGGCGGGCAGCTGCCCGGACCGCTCGATGGTCTCCAGCACCCGGCTGGGCGCGAGGGTCGGGTGCGGCCAGCGGGCCAGCGCCTCGGCCGAGATCACCTCGCCGCTGCCGAGGTCGACGATCGGCTGGAAGTCGATGCTGAACTCGTGCGCGGCCACCGCCCGGCGCACTTCGCCGCCCAGCATCAGCGTGCCGACGTCCGCGGTGTCGCGGGACAGCGCGTAGTCGACGGTCCGGTCGCCGGACCGCTTCGCCTGGTACATCGCCACGTCGGCGCGCCGCAACAGCTCGGTGACGCTGCCGCTGCCCGGGGCGAGCGCGATGCCGCCGCAGGCCTCGACGGTCAGCCGCATGCCGTCCACCTCGATGGTGCCGTCCAGCGCGGAGAGCAGCGTCTCGGCCCGGTGCTTGGCCATCGCCGGGGTGGGCAGGCCGGTGAGCAGCACCGCGAACTCGTCGCCGCCCAGCCGGGCGACCAGGTCGGCGTCGCGGGAGGCCCGTTGCAACCGCTGCGCCACCTCACGCAGGACCTTGTCGCCGGCCGCGTGCCCGAGCGTGTCGTTGACCTCTTTGAAGTGGTTGAGGTCGATCAGCAGCAGCGCGTCCATGCCCTCGTCGGGATGCCCGGTGAACATCCGCTCGGCCTGCTCGAGCAGCTCCCGGCGGTTGGCGAGGCCGGTCAGCGAATCGTGCGCGGCGGCGTACGCGTGCTCGGCCGAGATCCGCGCCAGCTCGGCATACGAGCTCGCGTTGCGGATCGCCGTGTAGAGCGCCGACGCGAACGTCTTGAGCTTGTAGGTCTCCGACTCGGTCAGCTCCACCGACCGGCTCAGCCGCAGGCGCAGCTCACCGACTGGATCGCTGCTGTCGTGCCCGGCGAGCTCCCGGATGATCTCGGCGCCGGGCCGGGTCGGCGCCTCGTCAGCGTCGCCGTCGTAACTGACGCCGCTCGCGTTGCCGCGGACGAGTCGAGCCGCGCCGCCCAGCCGTACCTCGATGTCCACCTCGTCGACCGAGAACAACCGCGCCGACCGGGTGACCGCCGCGTCCAGGACCGCGGTCAGCTCGACGACGTTGAGCTCGTCGATGGTCACCGCGAGGCGCTGCCAGGACTCCCGCTCCTCGCGGTTGCGGATCTGCGCGGTCTGCCACAGGTGGACGCAGACCACGAGCGGCAGGACCAGCACCAGGAGCCGGGCGTCGGCGCCGGTGGAGAGGATCCCGACGACCAGGAGGGCGACCAGGCAGCGGGCGACCGTGCCGAGCACCCGCATGTCCCAGTCGGCGCGCAGCGACTCCCGCAGCGTGACCCGGGTGGCCAGCGCGATGACCGGGACGATGAGCGACTCGTCGACCAGCCACATCGACAGCACGGCCACGACGAGCGCGCCGACGTGCAACTCCGGGCGATCGCCGTCCGTACGCACGTGGAAGAGGGTGAAGACCAGGCCGGCCGCGCTCGCGGCCAGCACGTCCTTGGCGACGCCGAAGAGTGCCTTTTGCGGCGCCAGGCGGCTGGTGAACTTCGCGATCGCCACGGCCACGCAGGTGCAGATGACCACCCAGGCCGGTGGCAGCAGGAAGAGCCCGACCAGCACGCCCACCTCGGGCCAGGAGATGCCCCGGGTGTGCGACAGGATGCGGATCCGCCATTGGGTGCGGCTGCCGACGGCGATGGCGCCGACGATGCCGGCGGCGACCATGTACGACGGAGGTTTACCGGACGTCCATGCCAGGACCAGCGCCGTCAGGAGTGCGACCCCGCCCGAAACGACGACGAGACTGACCAGCAGCGAGAGCCGCTTGTCAGTCACGTCGTCGTCAAAGCTTGTTTCGCGGGTCACCGTCCTCCTCCGCCACGCTGGATCGGGCGAGCCGACCGATCCGTCATCAGCGTATTGCGGTGGGTGGCCCCAGCGCACCTACCTCAGCCCCACTCAGAACCGCGCATGGCGCTCTCCTAACCCCTGAGAGTCCCGGCGAGCCTTCGCGAGCCCTGCCGGAACGCTTCTGTGTTGACCTTGTCGCGACAGGGAGAACGTTATGTGAATCGTTGCGGCTTTGGTAGTCATTGATGCCGTTTTACGCAGAATGCGAGAATCCGCGGCCTGAGTGTCACGGAATGTTTTGAATCAAGAACTCAGGGCTATATTCCAGGAGCCTTTGCCTGGGCTATCCAAATAGCGGACCGTGTTGTTCGGTTTACGCATTGGATTGACAAGCAATATCCACTAAGGTGTAGTTATCAATGCACGCACAGTGCCGCTGAGCAGCGGAGAGGTGCGCGGTCGACGCCGTCTAAGAATTGTGCGGCCTAAACCCGGGATATGCGAATCCGTTGCCGCCAGGCGGGCTATAAACTCCCGTTATGCCCGACGAATCCCTGCTTACTCACGTCGACGAGACCGGCGCTGCCCGGATGGTCGATGTTTCCGCAAAGTCGGTGACCGTCCGTCGCGCTGTGGCGGCCGGCCGCTTGGTGACCACACCGGAGGTTGTCGCGTTGCTCCGCGGTGACGCTTTGCCGAAGGGCGATGCACTCGCCGTCGCGCGACTGGCCGGGATCATGGGTGCGAAACGGACACCCGATCTGGTTCCGCTCTGCCACCCCATCGCCCTGCACGGCGTCACCGTCGACCTCGAGGTCACCGACGAGGGCGTCGAGATCGTCGCGGCGACCAAGACCGCCGACCGCACCGGCGTCGAGATGGAGGCGCTGACCGCGGTCGCCACCGCCGGGCTCGCGCTGGTCGACATGGTCAAGGCGGTCGATCCCGCGGCCAGCATCGAATCGGTGCGGGTGCTGCGCAAGGAGGGCGGCAAGACCGGCGATTGGGTACGGCCTTCAGTCCGGTCAGGGGCGGCGGTGGGGCTGAGGACGGCGCCCGGAGGACCGCGGATGAGGGCCCGGGTGGTCGTCGCCTCCAATCGGGCGGCCGCCGGTGTCTACGCCGACACCAGCGGTCCGCTGCTCGTCGCCGGGCTGCGCGAGCTCGGCTGCACGGTGGACGACGAGCCGGTCGTGGTGCCGGACGGCGACCCGGTCACCGACGCCCTGCGCGCGGCCGTGACGGACGGCGTCGACGTCGTGCTGACCAGCGGCGGCACCGGCGTCACCCCGACCGACCGCACCCCCGAGGCGACCCGCGGGCTGCTCGACTTCGAGATTCCGGGCATCGCCGAGGCGATCCGCGCGCACAGCCGCGACAAGGTGCCGGCCGCCGCCCTCTCCCGCGGGCTGGCCGGGGTGGCCGGGCGCACGCTGATCGTCAACCTGCCGGGCTCCACCGGTGGCGCCCGCGACGGCCTGGCCGTGCTGGGCCCGATCCTGAAGCACACGCTCGAGCAGATCCGCGGAGGAGACCATTAGGCTCGACGGGTGACCGCGGTTGACTGGGAGACGGCGCGCCGGCTGGCGTATGAAGCGGGGCGTTCCGCGAGGGCGGCGCCGGAGGTCGTGCCCCTCGACGCGGCGGACGGGCGTACCCTCGCCGAGCCGCTCCTGGCCCTCACCGACCTGCCCGCCTTCCCCACCTCGAGCATCGACGGCTGGGCCGTGCGCGGGCCGGCGCCCTGGCGGCCGATCGGCCGCGTGCTGGCCGGCGAGATCCCGCCGCCGCTCACCGAAGCGGGCTGCTGCGTCGAGATCGCCACCGGCGCGATGGTCCCGGCCGGCGCCGAGGCGCTCATCCGCGTCGAGGAGTCCACCCGCGACGCCGACGGGCTGGTCAGCGGGCGTCCGCGGCAGCAGCCGGAGTGGCGGCTGCCGGGCGAGGAGGCGACCAAGGGCGAGGAGTTGCTGCCGATCGGCACGTCGATCGACCCCGCGGTGACCGGCGTGGCCGCCACCTGCGGCTACGAGACGCTGACGGTCAGCCGGCTGCCTCGCGCAGCGCTGCGGATCTTCGGCGACGAGCTGCTCACCAGCGGCCCGCCCGGCGACGGCCGGGTGCGCGACTCGCTCGGCCCGCAGATGCCCGGGTGGCTGCGCCGCTGCGGCGCCACCATCGACACGGCCGCCGTCGCGGGGCCGGTCGAGGACACGCTGGGGGCGCACCTCGAGGCGATCCGCGGCGCGCTGGAGACCGCCGACGTGGTCTGCACCACCGGCGGCACGATGCACGGCCCGGTCGACCACCTGCACCCGGCGCTGGCCGAGCTCGGCGCGGAGTATGTGGTGAACACCGTCGCCGTCCGCCCCGGCTTCCCGATGCTCCTCGCCCGCACGCCCGGGTTCTCCGCCCTTGCCGGAGGCTCAGCGGCCGGTAGCAGCACAGCCGGCTTCCTGGCCGGGCTGCCCGGCAACCCGCAGTCCGCCGTGATCGCGCTGATCACCCTGGTCCAGCCGCTGCTCGCCGGGCTGGCCGGCCGTCCGCTGCCGCGGCTCCTCTCGGTGATCACCGACCGGCCGGTGCACGGCCGCGGCAACGACACGCACCTCGCCCTCGCCGCGCTCGCCCACGATGGACGGTCCGCCACGCCGGTCGGGCACGTGGGCTCGGCTATGCTGCGCGGCCTGGCCAACGCGCACGGTTTCCTGGTGGTCCGCCCCGGCACCGAGGCCGCGGCCGGCGACCTGCTGCCCTTCCTGCCACTTCCGCTGCTCGCCGGGGAACGCTGATGCCGGTCACCATGGTCCACGTCGTCGACGAACCGCTCGACCTGGCCGCGCACGAGGCCGCCGTGGCCGATCGGCGGGCCGGCGCGGTGGTCTCCTTCCAGGGCGTCGTGCGCGACCATGACCACGGCCGCGGCGTCACCGCGCTGGAGTACGAGGGACACCCCACGGCCGAGCAGGTGCTGCGCGAGGTCGCCGAGGAGATCGCCGCCGACCCTGAGGTCTACGCGGTCGCCGTCTCGCACCGCATCGGCAGCCTGGCCATCGGGGACGTCGCCCTGGTCGCGGCGGTCAGCACGGCACACCGGGCGGCCGCCTTCGCCGCCTGCGGCCGGCTGGTCGACGAGGCGAAGAAACGGCTGCCGATCTGGAAGAGGCAGGTCTTCGCCGACGGCACCGACGAGTGGGTCAACTGCCCATAGGGCGACGCGCCGGCGGGATCGCACGGGCCGCGACGGGCCGCCGGCGGTCCAGCCAGCGGTTGATCGGGAAGGCCGGCGCCACCCCCGACCGCCACGGCAGCGCGTTGACGAGCAGGATCAGACCCAGCGCGTACGAGTTGCGCAGCAGCGCGTCGTCGAAGGTCCACACCGGAGCGATCAGGAACAGCAGGTACGTCGCCAGCCCGGCGATGCCCAGCCCCAGCCCCGGGTAGCGGTGCCCCTGGCCGGGCAGGGGACGGCGTGCGGTCAGGCGCCGGCGTGCCGCCGAGTCGAGCAGGATCAGCACGGCCGGCAACACCCAGATCAGCTCGTGCGTGCCGGTCACCGGGCCGACGATCGCGCCGGTCAGGCCGATCAGCGTGAAGGCCGCGATCTCGTCGCCGTCGGAGTGTGCCGACCGGGCCCGGATGAAGCCCACCGCCACCAGCAGCATCGCGAAGGACAACCAGAGCAGGATCGGCGTGGTCTCCGAGTCGTAGAGGCGGGCCAGCACCCCGGCGAGCGACTGGTTGCCGGTGCGGTCGACGCCGCCGGTGCGGTCGAGGCTCAGGAACACCTCACCGAACCAGGCGGCCGTCTCTCGCGGCGCGAGCAGCAGGGCGCTCACCGCCAGCGTGCCCGCGGTGGTGACCGCGGTCAGCGCCGCCCGCCACTGCTTGGTGAGTGCGAGGTAGAGGATGAACAGGCCGGGTCCGACGGTCAGCACGGTCGCCAGGCCGATGCCCGCGCCGGCCCAGCCGCCGGTGGCCCACAGGCCCCGCGAGCTCGAGCCGCCCGGCCACCACGCGGCGCGGCTGCGGGTCCAGGCGCTGCGGCGCAGGGCGACGATGTCGGCCACGACCAGACCGAAGGCGATCAGGTCTCGCTCGCCCAGGCCGATCGCCGCGCGGACCGGCTCGGTGGCGAGGGCGAGCAGGACGGCGATCAGCACGAGCGGGTAGGTGCGCTGACCGTAGCGCCGAGCGACCGGGGCGGCCAGGGCCACCATCGCGAGCGTCAGCGCGGCCAGGCCGGCCAGCGCGAGCAGCCAGCCGACCAGGGTGAGCGGCAGGAAGGCGATCGGCACGAAGGCGTGTGCCGCGGGCGGCGGCAGGTCGGGGCCCAGGTGCGAGATCGGATCGCGGTACGCGTACAGCCCGTCGCCGGACAGCCAGCCACGGATCGCGCCGCGGTCGAGGGCGAGGCCGCTCAGCGCGTACCCGTGAATGAAGAACGCGACCGCTGCCAGCGCGGCCGCCGCACCGGCAGCGACCACGATGGACCGTCGCGAAGACATCAGTCTGCGCGCTCGCTCCACCAATGCCGGCATGGCTCGACCCCCGGATCGCTCGCCGCGGGGCAAAGCCTAGAAGGCGTCGGCCAGTTTTGTAGCCCCCGCCGGTTCAACGCCGGGGGCGCAGGAAGGTCACCCGAGCTTGCGACCCGCGGAGGCGGACACGGCTGCGATCTTTGCTTCCCGCTTGGCGGTACGCACGGCCCGCTTCACCTCGCGCTGGGTCCGGTCGGCGGCTCGCTTGACCTCCCGCTGAGTGCGGCCGGCGGCGTGCGTCGTGCGGTACTTGAGGCCCGGTCGGCCCTCGGTGTCCGCGGCGGCCAGCAGCAGCCCGCCGAGCAGGCCGAGGTTCTTGAGGAACTGCGTCTGCTGGGCGGCACGGTCCTCTTTCGGCGCCGTCCAGAACGCGTGCCCGGCGACCGTGGTGGGCATCAGGCCGGCGGCGAGCACGGCCGCGGCGGGCCTGGTCAGGTGGCCGGTGGCCAGCAGCAGACCGGCCACCACGTCGGCGCCGGCCTTGATCCGGGTCAGCGAGACGGCGTCGGTCGGGATGCGCGGGTCGACCTTCTCGAGCAGCGGCCGGACCCGCTCGGTGACCCGGCTCGCCGACTCGGCTTTGGACTCGGGATTGAGCAGGATCTTGACCCCGCTGGAGACGAAGATCGCGGAGAGCATGACGCGGGCGGCGGTGCGAACGGGCTTCATCATCTTGGTATACCCCTGTTTCATGGTTGTGTGCGCAGGTACCTGCCGAAGTGGGGCACCGTGAAGGCGACCGTGCCCCGCTCGCCGGAATAGATGAGGCCCTTCTTGATCAAGGCGTCGCGGGCCGGCGACAGGCTGGCGGGCTTGCGGCCCAGCGCGGTCGCGATGTCCGAGGTCGGCACGGCGTGGTCCATGTCGTCGGCCGCCTCGCCGCCCATCTGCGCCATCGCCCGCATGTACTCGCGCTCGGCCGGTGTGGCCCGCTCGAACCGCGAGCCGAAGAAGCCGACCGCCAGCTCGGCCTCCGCCTCCGGCGCGGCCACGCGGACGTCCGCGTCGGTCACCGGCGACTGCGGGGCGTGATCCCAGGTGGCCTTCCCGTACGCCTGCACGAAGTACGGGTAGCCGCCGGACTTCTCGTACAGCAGGTCCAGGGCCTTCTGTTCGTATTCGACCTCCTCCCGGGCGGCCGGGGCGCACAGGGCGAGGTCGGCGGCGATCCGGTCGAGGCGGTCGATGCGCTGGTAGCGGAAGAGCCGCTCGGAGTACGACTTGGCGGCGGACAGCACGGCCGGCAGATGCGGCAGCCCGGCGCCCACCACGATCAGCGGCGCACCGAGCTGGGACAGCTCGTGGCAGGCGGCACACAGCGCGGAGACGTCCGCCGGGCCCAGGTCCTGCATCTCGTCGATGAACAGCGCGATGCCGGTGCCGACGTCGGTGGCCAGCGAGGCGGCGTCGGTGAACAGCTCGACCAGATCGATCTCGATGTCCCCGGAGTCGGCGCGGCCCCGGGCCGGCGGCACGTCGATGCCCGGCGACCAGCGCTCCCGCAGCTTGGCGTTGGCGTCGTTGGCCCGGAGGGCGAAGGCCTTGAGAACGGCCAGCACCTCGTCGACCCGGTCGGGATTGCGATGGTGCGGCGTGAGCTCGCGGATCGCCATGTGCAGGGCGGCGCTCACCGGGCGGCGCAGTGACTGGTCGGGTCGCGCCTCGATCTTGCCGGTGCCCCACAGCCGGCCGATCGCCGCCGACCGGAGGGTGTTGAGCAGAACGGTCTTTCCGACACCGCGCAGGCCGGTCAGGACCAGGCTCCGCTCGGGGCGGCCACGGGCGACCCGCTCGAGGACGACGTCGAAGGCGTCCAGCTCGCGGCCGCGGCCGGCCAGCTCGGGAGGACGCTGACCTGCACCGGGAGCGTATGGATTGCGGACCGGGTCCATGAGATAGCACCGTATCGGGCTGTCTAGCGTTGCCGCTAGATCTTCGTAGACCCGTCTATCGGCCCCTCTAGCCTCGTCTAGTGTTTCCGCTAGACAGGCTTAGATGGACCTACCGTTCCTTGAGGCAGAGCACGAAGTCCAGGCTGTCGAGCTCGCTGTCGTAGAAGAACCACTTCGTGTAGCCGGTCACCTTGGTGCACTTGCGCTCGGCGTCCTGCTCACCGCTGGTGCGGCCGTCCACCCGCTTGAGCACCTCGAAGGTGCCGCTGGCGCAGGCCACGATCTTCATCTCGGGCTGGTCGGGGGTGCCCTCGTTGCGGACACACTGCCCCTTCTTGACGAACCGGGCGTCCTCGCTGCTGCGCGGCTCCGGGTCGGTGACCGCGTTGGTCTGCGAGGTGGTGGCCGGCGTGGTCGGTTGGGCGACGGGATCCGTCGGGTCGTCCCGCGAAATCAGCCACGCGGTCGTGCCCAGGCCACCGCAGATGAGCAGGCCGAGCACGACGACCAGCGCGACGATCGGCGTGTTCCGCTTGCGCCGCGCGGGCTGCACCGGCGGTCCCCAGGACGGCGGCGGTGTGTTGAGCGGCGCGGCGCCGAACTGCGGCTGGGCGGGCGGCTGGGCGGGCGGCATCGCCGCGGACTGACCACTCCAGCCCGTGTGGGCGGCGTCGCTGGTCGGGTGATCACCCCACGGATCGGCCGGCTCGGTGTAGGGCTCGTCGGACGGAGCCCGGTTGGACCACGGCTGCGACGGCGGGCCGGGGTACGGGCCGTTCTGCGTCATCAGCGGTTCCTCCAAGGCGCTTCTACCTAGGTCACCGTAGCGTGCACCCGCACAAACCCCGAGCTCGGAATCATTCCGAGTCGGGTTATCCACAGAACGGGGTTGTCCACAGGCCGGCCACCGGTGACCAACGATCGTGTCTACGGTCCGGCCCGTGCTCCCGCTGCTTCTGCTGCCCGCCGTCGCGATCGGCTTCGTCCTGGCCTACGTCGACTGGTCCTGCCTGCGCCTGCCCGACCCGCTGGTCGGCGCCCTCGCCGTCGCGATCGCGGTGCCCGTCGCGTGTCTCGCCACGCCGGACGCGATCGGCCGCGGTCTGCTCGCGGCGATGCTGGTGGGCCTCGGCTATCTGGCAGTGGCGCTGCTGCCGGGGGACGGGCTCGGACTCGGCGACGTGAAGCTGGCGGCGGTGCTGGCCTTCGGGCTGGGCGTGCTCAGCTGGTCCGCGGTCCTGTTCGGCCTCGTGCTGGCGCACCTGATCGCGCTGCTGTGGGTGCTCGGTGGCCGATCCGTTCTCCCGTTCGGTCCCGCCCTGGTGGCCGGGGCGCTGCTCTCGGCGCTACTGCTAGATCAGCCTCAGCTGGCGGTCCTTCGGGCGGGCCGGCACGGCGTCACCCAGTCGTTCGAAGAGCCCCGCGTCGATGGGGGCCAGGAACGGCGTCGGGGTCTGCTCGCGCTCGCTGCCGTGGCGGAACCGGCGGGCGGCGTGGCTGATGTAGAGCCGATCCTGCGCCCGGGTCAGCCCCACGAAGAAGAGCCGGCGTTCCTCCGCCACATCGTCCTCGGTGGTCTGCGCGCCCGGCCAGCGGTGCGGCAGCAGCCCGTCCTCGCAGCCGACCAGGAAGACGACCGGGAACTCGAGACCCTTCGCCGCGTGCAGGGTCAGCAGGTTGACCGCCTCGGCCCGCGGGTCCAGCGCGTCCACCTCGGCGCCGGTGGCGATCTCCTGCAGGAAGCGCGCGAGGTCGTCGCCGATCCGGTGTGCCAGCGGCATGAGCAGGTCGGCGGCCGCCCAGATGTCGTCCGGGGCGAGCTGCTCGGCGTCCAGCGTCGGCGCGGCGTACCGCTGGGCGAGCACCTGCGCTGCCAGCTTCACGCGGGCGCAGAGCGACCCGCCCGGCCCGTCGGCGTGCCGCAGTTCCCGCGCGATGACCTGGACGCCGGCGCGATCGCGCAGCCGGTTGTGCGACCGCTTCTGCACCGGCACGCCGGCCCGCGAGAGCGCCTCGACGATCGGGCCGGACTGTGCGTCGGCGCGGTAGAGCACGGCGATGTCCGAAAAGGACAAGGTGCCGGGTACGACGGCCCGCGAGTCGACCCGGCCACTGTCCAGCGATCGGTGCGACAGCCCGCCGACCAGCTCGTCCACGGTGCGCACCACGAAATCGGCCTCGTCCGCGACGCTGCCGGCCGCATACCGGCCGACCAGCGGCGACTCCGGGTCCAGCCGGGCCGGGTCCAGCCGGCGGCCGCGCACCAGCGAGGACGGCGCGATCGCCTGCACCGCCGCGGCGAGGATCGGCGCCGAGGAGCGGTAGTTGCGGGTCAGCCGGACCAGCCGGGCGTCGGTGAAGTCCTCGTTGAAGCGCAGGAAGTACTTAACGTCCGCGCCGCGGAAACTGTAGATCGCCTGGTCCGGGTCGCCGATCGCGCACAGGTTGCCGTCCGCCGGGCTGAGCAGGCGCAGCAGCTCGTACTGGT
>NZ_JBFAZH010000101.1:0-12239 GCF_040681735.1 Actinoplanes sp. NPDC051633
CTTCGACAAGCTCGCCACGCTCACCGCCGGCGGCAACGCCCCGGACATCTTCCAGATCGACGACAACTTCCTGTCCGAGTACGCGACCCGCAGCGTGACCCTGGACCTGACGCCGTACCAGTCCGACAAGCGCCTGGACACCAGCAAGTTCTCCGAGCCGCTGTGGAAGTACGGCGTGGTGGACGGCAAGCTCGCCGGGCTGTCGTTCGGCGAGAACACCCAGGGCCTGGTGTACGACAAGTCCCTGCTGGACAAGTACAAGCTGCCCGAGCCGGCCACCGACACCTGGGAGAACTACATCGCCTGGGCGGAGAAGGTCTCCAAGACCGCCAAGGTGCCCGGCACGCAGGACCCGAGCGCCGACTTCAAGGCGTTCTGGGTCTGGTTGCGGCAGAAGGACAAGGACCTCTACGACGGCAAGCAGCTCGGCTTCACACAGGCCGAGGTGGCCGAGTGGTTCACGCTGTGGAAGGACGCGCGGGCACGCGGCGCCACCCCGACGCCGGATGTCATCCACGAGGGCAACGTCACCGACATCACCAAGCAGCTCGTCGCGACCGGCAAGGCGGCCACCAGCTGGGTGTGGGTCAACCAGATGCCCGAGCTGAAGAAGAACGTCAAGGGCGAGCTGGGCGTCACCGCGTACCCCGGAAAGCCGGGTTCGCAGTGGCCGCGCGCGTCGATGTTCTTCTCGGTCTTCCGCGGCAGCAAGCATCGCGACACCGCGGTCGACGTGATCAACTTCCTGGCCAACGACCCGGAGGCCGGCAAGATCCTCGGCACCGAGCGCGGCCTTCCGTCCAACCTGGACATCCGCAAGGCGGTTGCGGACAGCACCACCGACCCGGCGATGAAACAGTCGATCGCCGTGCAGGACGAGATCGGCAAGAGTTTCGGCGCCGCGCCGGCCGTGCCGCCCGCCGGGCACAGCAAGGTGAAGAGCGAACTGATCAAGGCGGCCGAGGAGGTCGTCTACGGACGGCAGACGCCGGAGCAGGCCGCCGCGGCCTTCATCACCGCCGCGAACAGCGCGATCGGCAAGGGCTGACCGCATGGCCACGGCGCCTCCGGCCTCGCCGCTGATCGCCGCCGCGCCGCAGCCGGACCCGGCCGTCCCGAGAGGACGGCGGGGCCCGGCTCGCGGCCGGTCCCGGCAGAACCTGGCCGGATACGTGTTCCTCAGCCCCTGGCTGATCGGGCTGCTGCTGATCACGGCGGCGCCGATGGTGCTCTCGCTGTACCTCAGCTTCACCAACTACGACGTGCTCTCGCCACTGTCCGAAGTCCAGTGGGTCGGGCTCGACAACTATCGGCGGATCTTCACCGACGATCCGTCGTACTGGCACGCGGTGCGGGTCACGGTCACCTTCGCGCTGATCGCCGTGCCGCTCAAGCTGGCCGTGGCACTGGGGGTGGCCCTGCTGCTCAACCGGGCCTTCCGCGGCGTCGGCCTCTTCCGCGGCCTGTTCTACCTGCCGTCACTGCTGGGCGGCAGTGTCGGGCTGGCCATCGTGTGGGTCAGCATGTTCGGCGGCGACGGAGCGTTCAACTCGCTGCTGAGTGTGTTCGGCATCAAGGGCGCGGCCTGGGTGAACGACCCGAAGTGGGCGCTGCAGACGCTGATGCTGCTGGCGATCTGGCAGTTCGGCGCGCCGATGGTGATCTTCCTGGCCGGGCTCAAGCAGGTGCCGGTCGAGCTGTACGAGGCCGCGGAGGTGGACGGGGCCGGGGCGGCGCGCCGGTTCTGGCACATCACGGTGCCGATGCTCTCGCCGGTCATCTTCTTCAACCTGGTCCTCGAGACGATCAACGGCTTCCAGGGTTTCACCTCCGCCTTCGTGCTCAGCAACGGCGAGGGCGGCCCGGTCGACTCGACCCTGATGTACACGCTGTACCTCTACATCAAGGGTTTCGTCGAGCTGGACATGGGCGCCGCCTCGGCGATGGCCTGGGTCTTCCTGCTCGCAATCGGCCTGATCACCGTGGTGCTCTTCCGCACCGGGCGGTTCTGGGTGCACTACTCCGACTCGGCGGGCAGCTGATGCGCCGGCTCCTGCGCGTACTCATCCTGGTCGCCATCCTGGCCGTCGTGCTCTACCCACTGGTGTGGATGGTCGGCACCTCGTTCAAGAGCCCCGAGGAGATCGTCAACAACATCGGGCTGATTCCTGAGAAATTCACGCCCGGGAACTTCTCCGCCGGCTGGAGCAACTTCTCCGACGTCAGCTTCGGCCGGTTCTTCGTCAACAGCGCGATCGTCTCGGGGCTGACCGTGCTCGGCAACACGATCTCCTGCCTGCTCGCCGCGTACGCACTGGGCCGGCTGAAGTTCCGGCTGCGCTCGCTCTGGTTCGGCCTGATGATCGGCACCCTGCTGCTGCCCGGGCACGTGCTGATCATCCCGCAGTACATCCTGTTCCGGTGGCTGGGCTGGGTCGGCGGCGAGTTCCCCTACCTGCCGCTGCTGGTGCCGCAGTTCCTGGCCACGGAGGCGTTCTTCGTCTTCCTGATGGTGCAGTTCATGCGGGGCATCCCGCGCGAGCTCGACGAGGCGGCCACGATCGACGGCGCGAACGCGTACGCCGTGTTCCGGCACGTGATCCTGCCGCTGAGCCGGCCGGCGCTGGTCACCACCGCGATCTTCTCGTTCATCTGGACCTGGAACGACTTCTTCCGGCAGCTGGTGTTCCTGTCCGACCTCAGCGACTACACGGTGCCGGTGGCGCTGACCCTGTTCATCGACTCGACCAGCGAGAGCGCGGTCGGCCCGATGTTCGCCATGTCGCTGCTGTCGCTGGTCCCGGTGTTCCTGTTCTTCGTGGCCTTCCAGCGGATGCTCGTCGAGGGCATCAACACCAGCGGCCTGAAGGGGTGACCCGTGCGCTGGCGTGACGCTTTCCGGACGGGCACGGATCTGGCCGTCGTCGGCTTCGCGGTCCTGCTGGCCGCGCTGCCGCTGGTGACCGCCGGCGCCGCCCTGCTCACGGCGAGCCGGGCGATCGGCCGATACCTCGAGACCGACTCCTGGCCGCCGGGCCGGTTGCTGTGGGCCGACTTCCGGCGCTCGCTGCTGCCCGGGCTCGCCGCATCGGCGGTCTTCGTCGTGGTGGCCGGGCTCATCGTGCTGGACGTGCTCGCGCTGCGGTCCGGCCGGGTGCCGGGCGGCCCGCCGGCGATGGCCGCCGTGGCTGTGGCCGGGCTGTTGATCGCCGGGCTCTCCGGTCTCGCGCTGGTGATCGGGCCACGAGCGGCCCTGCGGCTGGCCGGCGAGCGGCCCGGCACACTCGCCGGTGCCGCGGCGGTGGCCAGCGTCGCGCTGACCCTGGCGGTGCTGATCCATCCGGTGCTGATCCCGGTGCTGCTCGGTCACACGATGTTCGCCATGCACGTGCTCGCTTCGCGCGTGCCGCAGCGGTCGCCCGCCTGAACGCACACGCCGATTCAGCGAAGTTTCAGGCACGCTCCGTGAGGCGGCACGAGCGGGCGATTTGCACCTGTTTCGTCGCTCCTACGGCGACGGTTAAGTGAACGGCAAGTGAACCGGCGATCAACACTTGACGCGGGTGATGCTCCCCACTTCCGCCGGGGCCTGGGGTCCGCAGACCATTCGAGTGTGACCGAGACAGGCGTCATCCTCGCCTTGGTGATCGTCACCGCTCTGGCGTTCGACTTCACCAACGGCTTTCACGACACAGCGAACGCGATGGCCACCTCCATCGCCACCAAGGCGCTCCGGCCGAAGACGGCCGTCGCCCTCTCCGGTGTCCTCAATCTGATCGGCGCGTTCCTGTCCGTCGAGGTGGCCCTGACGGTCACCAACGCCGTGGTCAAGATCCAGGACAAGGCCGGCGCTCCCCGCGCCGAGCTCCTCGGCAACGGCGGGTTCGACCTGTTGCTGATCGTCCTGGCCGGACTCGTCGGCGGCATCGTCTGGAACCTGCTGACCTGGCTGCTGGGCCTGCCGTCGAGCTCCTCGCACGCCCTCTTCGGCGGGCTGGTCGGCGCCACCATCGCGGGCCTCGGCTTCTCCGGGGTCAACTGGAACGGCGACGGCAGCAAGCTGGACGGCGTGGTCGGGAAGGTGTTGCTGCCCGCGGTGATGTCCCCGGTGATCGCCTGCGTCGTCGCGGCCGCCGGCACCTGGCTGGTCTACAAGGTCACCACCGGCGTCGCCAGGCGGTTCACCGACAACGGCTTCCGCTGGGGTCAGATCGGCAGCGCCTCACTGGTCTCGCTGGCGCACGGCACCAACGACGCGCAGAAGACGATGGGCGTCATCACGCTGGCGCTGATCGCGGCCGGCGACTGGACCGACACCAAGGCGGTGCCGTTCTGGGTGAAGGCGGCTTGTGCGCTGGCCATCGCCATGGGCACCTACCTCGGCGGCTGGCGAATCATCCGCACGCTCGGCAAGGGCCTGGTCGAGATCGCGCCGCCGCAGGGAATGGCGGCCGAGACCTCGTCCGCCGCGGTCATCCTCGCCTCCAGCCACCTCGGCTTCGCGCTCTCCACCACGCACGTCGCCACCGGGTCGATCCTGGGCAGCGGCGTCGGTAAGCCCGGCGCGCAGGTGCGCTGGAAGGTGGCCGGCCGGATGATCGCCGCCTGGTTCATCACGCTCCCGGCCGCGGCGGTGGTCGGCGCGGTGATGTGGTGGATCGGGCACATGATCGGCGGGCTGGCCGGTGCGCTGGCGGTGTTCGTCCTCCTGCTCGGCCTCGCCGGCTACATGTGGCTGCGGTCGCGCCGGACCCCGGTCGACCACAGCAACGTCAACGACGAATGGCAGGACGCGCCGGCGGTCGAGAAGCAGCGCGTACCCGAGGGGGTCTGATCATGCACAACTTCGGCTTCGCGCTGGAAGGCGCATGGCAGGTGCTGGCCGCCGGGCTGATCCTCGGCGCCGGGCTGCCGCTGTTGTTCGCGCTCGGCATCCGGTCCATGGCGTGGGGTGCCGGTGGTGATGCGGAGGTGCATGAGAGCGGCGTGACCGGTCCGACTCCTCGCCCGGCCGGCACGGTGCTGGGCTGGGTGCTCTTCGCGATCGTCTTGGCCCTGGTGATTCTGGGTATCACCTTCATCGTTGCGTCCGGCTTCGGCAAGGCGCTCAGCTTCGAGCACATCTTCCCGACGATCGTCGACAAGCGACCAGGGGGCCATATGAGTGACGACCGCACCGGTTTCGTCACCCGCGCCGTCGACTGGCTGCGGCAGGGTTATCCGACCGGCGTGCCGAAGCAGGACTACGTGGTCCTGCTCGGCCTGCTGCAGCGCAAGCTGACCGAGGAGGAGGTACGCAAGATCGCGAACGATCTCGCCGGCCAGTCCCTCCTCAACGAGGAACCGCTGTCCACCGAGGACATCGAGCAGGCGATCCACGACTCGGTGCTCAAGCCGGCGAACCCTGAGGACGTGGTCCGGGTCTCCGCCCGGCTCGCGGCGGGCGGCTGGCCGCTCGCCGACCCGCCCCGCGACTAGGAACACCCGCCCGGGCACGGGCGGACGGTCAGAAGACCTGCGGCAGCTTCCAGGTCTCGTCCGCGCCGGTCACCTTGTCGATCGTCGGTCCGAGAGTGGGCTGCACGATGGCCTTCTTGATCACCCAGTTGGTGGCCAGCAGCTGGTATCCGGCGGCGCTCGCGTAGCGCGCCGAGGCCCAGTTCTGCACGCCGACCTTGCCGACGCTGGTGAGCTTGTACGCCTTGGCGAATTTGCTCATCTTCATCAGGAACTCCGACACCTTGCGCAACAGGTTCGCCAGCTTGACGCCGACCGCCGCCGCCCGGGTGCCCGCCAGGCCCGCCTCCACGCCACCGGCCGCCGCACCCGCGGCCACCGAGGCGCCGGCCGTGATCCAGGCCGAGGCCAGCGCCACGATGATGGTCACGATCAGCCAGGCGATCAGCTCGCGGACGATCTGCTCGACCAGGTCCTGCGCCTGCTGCGCGCCCTCGGCCGAGCCGTCCAGCAGCTGCGCGGTCACGTCGAAGTGTTCCGCGATCTCGCCGAAGGAAGCGTTGATCGCGGTCATCTCGCTGTTGAACGCTTCGGCCGCGTCGCCCTCCCAGTACGACAACAGGTCGGTGCGCGCGGCCAGCTCGGCCTCCGCGTGCTGCTGCATCTCGTCGGCGGCGGTCCGCCATGCCTGCGCCTTCTCCCGCAGCTGCTCGGGGTCGCCGGTCACCTCGTCGAGCGGGTTGGCCAGGAAGCTGACGATCGGCCGGATGATCCCGTACGCCGCCCCGGCCGGCCCGAGCCAGCCCTCGATGCGGGCGTCGCCGCTGGGCGCCCGGGTCATCCGCCGGCCCCCAGCCGCTTGGCGCCCTCGGCGTCGCTGGCCTGATAGGAGTCGCGCATCTGGCGGAAGGCGACCGCCATGTCGCTGAACACGTCGACGCCGGTGGCCAGGACCTCGAGCCCGTCAGTGGTGCGCTGCTCGTAGACCTTGGCGGCGTCGCGTGACGCGTCGAGCAGGCCGAAGCTGTCCTCGGTCACGTCGGCGTCGACCAGCTCCTGCCGGGTCCGGCCGAAGCCCGCGCTCAGATCCTCCATCGCGGCGGCGTACCGCGTCATCGAGTCCAGATAGACCTTCAACGGCTGGTCGCTCAACCCGGCTCCTCCCGTGGCGTGCCGATCGCCGCCACCACCGGCTCGGCCAGCGACGGCGGCGCGCAGACCAGGACGCACCCCGATCCGTCGGTGAAGCCGATCAGGAACCGGCCCCGCCGCAGCACCCCGGCGGGGGCCGCGACGGCACCGAGGATAACCGCACGAGGCACCTCCGTGACCAGGGTGGCGACCATATCGGAGGGTCCGAACCAGCGACGCCAGCCCTTGGTGTCCCGCGGCCGGGTGTCGAGCGAGACGATCAGCAGCCGCCGATCGGTGACGGCGATCTTGGGTGCGGGGTCGGCGTCCACGGTGTCGAAGAGCCGCCGGGCCGTCGAGGCCGGCCCGCCGGTGACCGCCCGGCCGAAGACGGCGCGTTGCACCGCGTTGCCGGGGTGGGTGCCGAGTCCGAGCAGGATCGTCGGATCGAGCAGGTTGACCAGCTCGTCCTGGGCGGACACGTCCTCGGTCGTACCCGGATCCTTGACCAGAGGGGACGCGGCCAGGAGCCGTTCGTCGCCGGCCAGCAGGGGGCGCAGCGCGGGCTCGGCCGATGCGGTGTAGTCACGACTTGGCACGCACGCCAGCATGACATCGACGGGGTTAGCATCACGAGATGCCGGATATCCGCAATCTCGACGAGCTGGCCGCGTACGCGCAGGAACAGGTCGCCCGGATCACGCAGATGCAGCAACAACTCACCGAGCAGACCGGATCGGGCGAGTCACCCGGCGGCTCGGTGCGCGCCCGCACGGGCCCCGGCGGCCGGCTGCTCGACCTGGAGCTGACGCCCGGCACCCTGCGGATGTCCCCGGAGGACGCGGCCGCCGAGATCGTCGCGGCGGTGACCGCGGCGCAGACCGACTACGCGACCCGGGCCGACCAGATCATGGAGCCGGTGCTCGCCCTGCGGCCCAGTGAGCAGGCGACCGATGCGCTGGACGCGGGCATGCGCCGGATCGACGAACTCACCGCCGACCTGGAACGGCTGGCCGCTCGCCGCGACCTTGATCGTTAGCACTTGCCGCCATATACCGTTCATCGGTATATTCCTCAGCCATGCGGGAGCTCGAGGTTCGATACCGCCGCTTGATGGCGGTCTATCCCTTGCCGTACCGGCGTGAGTACGAGGAGGAGATGGTGGGCGTGCTGATGGCGGAGGCGGCTCCCGGCCGGCGGCGGCCGAGCCCGCGGGACCGGGCCGATCTGGTCTTCAACGCCATGGCCGTGCGGTTGCGCGGGGTGCCGGCCGGTCTGCACGACGAGTCGTGGCGCCGCGCGGCACACGCGGTCCGGATCCTCGGCGTGCTGATGCTCTTCCTGATCTGCGCGCGCCGGGTGGCGCTGGGCGCCGCCGTCGGCTACGAGGTGCGACTCGACGTGATGGACGTGCTGCGCCCGGCCGTCTGGGCGGTGGCGCTCACGTTCGTGCTGCTGCGGCACCGCCGGCTCGCCACCGCGGCGACGTCGATCGGGGCCGTGGTCGAGGTCGTGCACGTGGCCGGGTGGTACAGCTACTCGCCCAGTCAGGTGCTGATGGCGGGCTGGCTCGTGATCGGTGCGCTGCTGGTCGCGGGACTCTCGGCGTGGCTGATGTCCGGCCCTCCGGTGGACCGCCCCCGGCGGCCCTGGGTCTTCGCCGCCGCGCCGCTGACGGCCGTCGCCGCGAGCGTGGCCGATCTCGTGCAGAGCGCCGCCTACCCCTTCGCCGGCTCCTTCGCGTACGGCGTGACAATGGACGGCTCGTTCATCTTCCGGATCGGCGGGCCGCTCTACCTCGCGGCCGCGGCGCTCGCCGTCCGGGGCTGGTGGGCCCAGGGCGGGCCGGTGCGCCGCCGGATGCTCGCCCTGCTCGCCGCGCCGGCCGGGATGGCGCTGATGGTGAACTGGGGCTTCGCCGGCTTCATGTACTCCAGCCAGCAGTTCGGCACCCCGGTCTATCTGCGCGGCTTCCAGTGGGCAATCCTGGCCGCCACGCCGTTCGTGGCGCTGGCCCTGGCGGCGGTCGTGGTCGGGCGCTGGGAGCGGCTCAACACGCTGGTCACCCTCGGACGGCGTGCCGAGCACACGGTGATCGGCACGCCGTCGGAGCAAACGGGATGGTTCAGATGAGGCCTCGCTTCAGGGCGTCGATGCGCAGCGCCCACGTCCTCTTCGACAGGGCCGCGTCCGCGGCGAAGGTCTCCGACGCGTGGTAGCTGCCGGGGTGCACGTGCATCTCGACCGGCACACCGGCCTGCATCAGCCGCTGCGCGAAGGAGATGTCCTCGTCGCGGAAGAGGTCGACCGTGCCCACGTCGATGAAGGCCGGCGGCAGGCCGCTCAGGTTCTCGGCGCGGGTCGGCGCGGCGTACTGGTCGGCCGGCTTGCCGCCCAGGTACCACTCCCAGGCCTGGATGTTGCCCTCGCGGTCCCAGATGCCGATGTCGGTGATCTCCTGGCTGGACGCGGTGGTGTTGGTGTCGTCGATCATCGGGTAGATCGGCATCATGAACTTCACCGCCGGGCCGCCGCGGTCGCGGGCCAGCAGCGCCGTCGCGATGACCAGGCCGCCGCCCGCGCTGGCGCCGTACAGGCCCAGCCGGCTCGCGTCGTACCCGAGCTCCGTGGCGTTCTTCGCCATCCAGACCAGGCCGGCGTAGCAGTCCTCGACCGGCGCCGGATGCGGGTGCTCGGGGGACAGGCGGTACTCCACCGAGACCACGACCGCGCCGACCTGGTCGCAGATCAGCGTGGCGACCGGGTCCTCGCCCTGGACGTTGCCGAGGATCATGCCGCCGCCGTGGATGAAGTAGATCCCCGGCAGGGCGCCCTGTGCGTCACGCGGGCGGTAGATGCGGACGGAGATGTCCGGCTCGCCCTCGGGGCCGGGCACCGTGCGGTCCTCCTTGACGACGTTCGGGTTCTCGGGCACCTCGATGCCGGCCAGCATCGCCTCGACGGTGGCGCGGCGCTGCACGATGTCGGGGATGGCGTTGAAGCCGCCCGGCAACGCCTCGAGCAGTTGGTCCAGGGGTACGCGTGCCTCGGGGTCGATCAGGTCACGACGGGACATCGGCTCTCTCCTTCGATCTCGGGTCTCAGGCGGTGAGGGCGAAACCCTCGTAACCCTTGGCTGCCACTTCGTCGCACTTCTTGCGGTACTCGCCGACGCCGCCCGCGTACGGCATGAACACCCTCGGCTTGCCCGGTACGTTCGCGCCCATGTACCAGGAGTTCGCCTTGGGATAGAGGGTGTAGCTAGCGATCAGGTTCACGTGGTCGACCCAGGCGTCCTGCGCCTCCATGGTGGGCTCGATGACGCCCAGGCCCTGCTTCTCCAGGTGCTCGATCGCGTCGGTGACCCAGTCCACGTGCTGCTCGATCGAAACCACCATGTTCGACAGCACGGACGGGCTGCCCGGTCCGGTGATCATGAAGAGGTTGGGGAATCCGGCAGTGCCGATCCCCAGGTACGTGCGCGGCCCGGCGCTCCAGGTCTCCTTGAGCGAGAGCCCGTCGCGGCCGCGGATGTCCACGTTGGTCAGTGCGCCGGTCATCGCGTCGAACCCGGTGGCGTAGACGATCGTGTCGAACTCGTACTCCTTCGCGGCGGTACGGATGCCGCGCTCGGTGACCTCCACGAGCGGCTCGCGGTTGATGTTCACCAGGTGCACGTTCGGCCTGTTCCAGGTCTCGTAGTAGTTCGTGTCCAGGCACGGCCGCTTGGTGCCGACCGGGTACTCGGGGCACAGGTCCGCGGCGGTCTGCTCGTCCTTCACGATCGACCGGATCTTGCGGTGCACCCAGTCCTTGGCGATGTCGTTGGCCTGCTGGTTGGTGGCCAGATCGGTGTACGCCAGCAGCAGGTTGACCAGGCTGCCGCTCTCCCAGGCGACCTCGAACGCCGCGTCGCGTTCATCCTCGGGCACCTCCAGGGCCGACTTCGTGGGCAGAGCCACGGGTACGCCGAACCCGGACTCCCGCTGCGCCTTGCGGTAGGCGCGGTAGTTCGCCTTCATCTCGGCGATCTCGTCCGCGCGCAGCCACCGGTTGCGGGCCGGCAGCGAATATGCCGGGGTGCGCTGGAAGACGGTCAGGTCGGCGGCCTGCTCCGCGATCACCGGGATGGACTGCACGCCGGACGAGCCGGTGCCGATCAGCCCGACCCGCTTGCCGGTGAAGTCCACGCCCTCGTGCGGCCAGTGCGCGGTGTGGTAGGTCGGGCCCTTGAACGAGTCCAGGCCGGGGATCTCGGGCATCTTCGACGACGAGAGGCAACCGGTGGCCATCACCAGGAACCGCGCGTCGACGGCGTCCTCGTGCTCGGTGCGTACCCGCCAGGTCTTGCTCTCCTCCGCCCACGTCGCCGCGGTGACGCGGGTGCGGAAGACGATGTCCTTGCGCAGGTCGAAGCGGTCGGCGACGTGCCGGGCGTACCTGAGGATCTCGGGCTGGGTGGGGTATCGCTCCTCCCAGTCGTACTCCTGCTCGAGCTCTTCGGAGAACGAGTACGAGTAGGCGAGGCTCTCCACGTCGACGCGGGCGCCGGGGTAGCGGTTCCAGTACCAGGTGCCGCCGACGTCGGTGCCGGCCTCGAACACGACGGCGGTCAGGTTCATCTCGCGGAGCCGGTGCAGAAGGTACATCCCGGAGAAACCGGCGCCGACGATGACGACGTCTACGGTGTCCGGGACAGAACGGGGCTCGGTCATCGGTGCCTCCATGGGGTGGTTCGCGCACAGTCTGTGACCTGAGGCCCAACGTAGAATGCATCCTGCACTGAGTCAATGTTTCGTCATGATTGCTTAGGCATTACTCAGATGGCCTTTCCGGCGGCGCTCGTGCATGCTGTGCCGCGCGACAGGGGAGGATCATGCTGCAGGCGGGGACGCGGCTCGGCGGCCGATACCGGCTCGAGGAGCGGGTGGGCGCCGGCGGCATGGGCGAGGTGTGGCGCGCGGTCGACGAGGTGCTCGGCCGCACGGTGGCGGTCAAGGCGATGCTGCCGCACGTGGCCGATCAGCAGGACTTCGCGCGACGGTTCGTGACCGAGGCGCAGGCGATGGCCGGCGTCGCCGACCGGGCGGTCGCGTCCATCCACGACTACGGCCGGGATGCGGGCGTCACGTTCTTGGTCATGGAGTTCATCGACGGCGAGTCGATGGCCCGGGCGCTGGCGCGGGCCGGCCGGTTCCGGGCGGCCGACACGATGCGGATGATCGCGCAGGCGGCCGACGGGCTGCGGGCGGTGCACGACGCCGGCATCGTGCACCGCGACGTGAAGCCCGCCAACCTGATGATCCGGCGCGGCGGCGCGGTGGTGCTGACCGATTTCGGCATCTCCCGGGCCGGCGACGCGACCAGCATGACGGTCTCCGGCGCGGTGCTCGGCACCCCGACCTACCTGTCGCCCGAGCAGGTCATGGGGCACCCGGCGACCCCGCTGTCCGACCTGTACGCGCTCGGCGTCGCGGCGTACGAATGCCTCGCCGGCCGCAAGCCGTTCGCCGGCGACAACCCGTACGCGGTCGCGGTGCAGCGGGTCCAGGGCCCGCCGCCGCCACTGCCGGACGACGTGCCACGCGCGGCGGCGGCCGTCGTCGAGCGGGCGATGGCGCAGGATCCGGCCCGGCGGTGGCCGTCCGCGG
>NZ_JBFAZH010000102.1:0-745 GCF_040681735.1 Actinoplanes sp. NPDC051633
TGAATCGATTATGTCTTTTGCGCATTCACTTCTTTTCTATATAAATATGAGCGAAGCGAATAAGCGTCGGAAAAGCAGCAAAAAGTTCAGCGACACCCGGTCGTCGCTCTCGGCCCAGTCGAAGCTGTCGCCCCGCACCGCATAGGACGGCTCGAGCTGCCCGGCCAGGCTGAACGACGGGCGGATCCGGCAGCGGCCGGGCAGCAGCTCCCACTGCAGCTCGGCGGCCAGCGTGAGCCGCTGGGTCCGGGCCGCCATCGCGTACCGGTCGGTGCCGACGGCGGCCGACTGCAACTCGTGCCCGAGCAGTGTGGCGATCTCGGCCAGCTCGCCGCGAGCGTCCGGCGACCCGGGAGCCGGAGAGCAGCGCAGCACCCCGAGCCGTTCACCCCGGACGGTGACCGGGAGATAGGCGACCGACGAGGCGGTGACCTCCGACTGGTGGTCGAAACACCGCCACGCGGGGTCGCCCGGCCGCGTCACCGGTGAGCCGCTGAGCAGCGGCAGCAGCGCCGCGAGACGGTAATCCACCAGCAGGAGATCGGTCCTGGTGATCCCGAAGAGCTTGGTCAGCGCGTCGCCCAGAGCCTCGACGACCGACTCCGCGGGCGCCTCGGTCATGGCCCGCCACGCGGCACTCCCTGGCTCGGACACTGCGCACCCCCTTCGAGAGTCTCGGCTTCCCAGGTAGTCTCTGCGTCACGATGGCCGAACACCATGGGTCGGAACGGCCGGTCCCCACGCG
>NZ_JBFAZH010000102.1:755-12075 GCF_040681735.1 Actinoplanes sp. NPDC051633
GCGCGCCGCGGCGCTGGACGACGCCGCGCAAGCCTTGCTGGCCTTCTGGGACGCGGCTCGCGAGCAGAGCACACCGCGATTGTCCTCGCCTCAGCTGAACGCGCTCATGGTGGTGGAGAAGGACGAGGGCATCAACCTGCGCGGGCTGGCCGGCCGGCTCCGCATGATCCTGTCCTCGGCCAGCCGGCTCTGTGACCGGCTGGTGGCGGCCGGGCTGGTCGAGCGGGTGCCCGGCCGGCTGGACCGCCGCGAGATCGCGCTGTACCTGACGCCGTCGTCGCGCCAGCTCCTCGCCGACCTGCGGGCGGCGCGACTGTCCATGGTGGGCGCCGTGCTCGACCGGATGTCGCCGGCCGGGCGGGATGCCCTGATCCGCGGCCTGACCGAGTTCGCCGGCGCCGCGGCCGAGCCCGACCAGGCGGCCCGCACCGCCTAGGGCTTGAGGCCCGCCACCTGGGGCTTGAGGAAGGTCGCCGGGTCGTCGATGACGGCGCGGATCACCGACTCGGCCGCTCCCCGCATCGCCGCGTCCGCGCCCAGGGCGGCGGCCCGCAGCGTCACCGGGGCCAGGTCCGAGGTGAGCACCCGGCGCCGCAGCTCGCGCTCGATACCGGGCTGCAGTTCGGGCAGCAGGGGGCCGTAGATGCCACCCAGCACGATGGTGTCCAGGTCGAGCAGGTTGACGACGGCGGAGAGGGCGACGCCCAGCGCCGTGGCCGCCCCGTCGATGTCGTGGATGGCCTCCTGGCCGGCGTACTGCTCGAGGCAGCCGCGGGCACCGCACCGGCAGGGCCGGCCGTCCGGGTCGACGGTGAGGTGGCCGATCTCGCCGCTCCAGCCGCGGGCCCCGCGATACAGCTCGCCGTCCAGCACGATGCCCGCGCCGACGCCGATCTCGCCGGAGACGTAGATGAAGCTGGGCCGCCCGCCGGCGGCGCGTAACTCGCTGAGAGCGGCCAGGTTGGCCTCGTTGTCCACGGTCACCGGGAAGCCGAGGGCCGCCGCCGCGTCCACGTCGCGCCACCCGAGGTTCGGCGCCACCCGGATGAGCCCGTCGCCGGAGACCAGGCCGGGCACCGCCAGGGCGGCGGCAGCGGGCCGGAAGTCGTCGACGAACGGCCGCGCCAGCCGGGCCATCGCCGCCAGATCACCCTGCGCATGATCCTCGACCACCCGCCGCCGCACGACACCGCTCAGGTCGATCGCGCAGGCGGCCAGGTAGTCGACGTTCACCTCGAGGCCCAGCCCGAACGCACCGTCGGGGTTGAGGGCGAGGCCGGCGGCCGGCCGGCCCGCGCCGGATCGGGGCGCCGGGTCGTGCTCGGTCAGCAGCCCACCCGCGATCAGGTCGTCCACCAGCGCGGAGACGGTCGCCCGGGTCAGGCCGGTGACGGCCGAGGTGGAGGCGCGGGAGATCGGAATTTCGCTGTTCGCGACCGTTCGCAGCACGAGCGCGAGATTGTGGGCACGAACGCTCGACTGCCGCACCGGCGCCGAGGAGGCGCCTTGGATGCGCGTCGTCACGCTCTTGACAATGCCACACCGCCGCCAAATAATTCAACCAATAAACAAATCATTCGTGTTACGTGGAGGTCACCGTGTCGGTACAGCCAACCCGCGAGGACAAGTTCTCCTTCGGCCTGTGGACCATCGGTTGGCAGGCCCGCGACCCATTCGGCACCGAGACCCGGCCGCCGCTCGACCCGATCGAGGCGGTGCACAAGCTCAGCGAGCTGGGCGCGTACGGCATCACCTTCCACGACGACGACCTGGTGCCCTTCGGCAGCGACGCACCCACCCGCGACGGCATCATCGCCGGCTTCAAGAAGGCGCTCGACGAGACCGGCATGGTGGTCCCGATGGTGACCACCAACCTGTTCACCCACCCGGTGTTCAAGGACGGCGGCTTCACCAGCAACGACCGTTCGGTGCGGCGGTTCGCGATCCGCAAGGTGCTCCGCCAGATGGACCTCGCCGCCGAGCTCGGCGCCCAGACCCTGGTGATCTGGGGCGGCCGGGAGGGTTCGGAGTACGACTCCGCCAAGGACGTGTACGCCGCCCTCGAGCGCTACCGCGAGGGGCTCAACCTGCTCGCGCAGTACTCCGAGGACAAGAACTACGGCCTGCGCTTCGCGATCGAGCCCAAGCCCAACGAGCCCCGCGGCGACATCCTGCTCCCGACCGCCGGTCATGCCATCGCGTTCGTGCAGGAGCTCGAGCGGCCCGAGCTCTTCGGCATCAACCCCGAGACCGGGCACGAGCAGATGTCGAACCTCAACTACACCCACGGCATCGCCCAGGCGCTGTGGCACAAGAAGCTCTTCCACATCGACCTCAACGGCCAGCACGGTCCCAAGTTCGACCAGGACCTGGTGTTCGGCCACGGCGACCTGGTCAACGCGTTCTCGCTGGTGGACCTGCTCGAGCACGGCCCGGTCGGCGGCGGCCCGGTGTACGAGGGCCCGCGGCACTTCGACTACAAGCCGTCGCGCACCGAGGACATGACCGGCGTCTGGAACTCCGCCATCGCCAACATGCGGATGTACCTGCTGCTCAAGGAACGGGCGCAGGCGTTCCGGGCCGACCCGGAGGTGCAGGAGGCGCTGCGTGCTAGCAAGGTGCTCGAGCTCGAGACGCCGACGCTGAACCAGGGCGAGACATACCAGGACCTGCTCAGCGACCGCGGCGCGTTCGAGGACTACGACGCCGACGCGGCCGGCGCCCAGGGATACGGATTCGTGCAGCTGCATCAGCTCGCGCTGGAGCACTTGATGCGGGCACGGGGCTGACTGGCCTCGCTCCGCAGCGCGGGTAGCCCATTCACCTGGGAGGATCAACACTATGTCGTTGGTTGCCGGGATCGATTCGTCCACCCAGTCGTGCAAGGTCGTGATTCGTGACGCCGAGACCGGGAAGCTGGTCCGGCAGGGACGGGCGACCCATCCGGACGGCACCGAGGTGCATCCGGACGCGTGGTGGTCGGCCCTGCAACAGGCGATCGACGAGGCCGGCGGCCTGGACGACGTGACCGCCGCCTCGGTCGCCGGTCAGCAGCACGGCATGGTGGTGCTGGACGAGGACGGCGAGGTGGTGCGCCCGGCGCTGCTGTGGAACGACACCCGCAGCGCCGGCGCCGCCGCCGAGCTGATCGACGAGCTGGGTGGCGCACAGGCCTGGGTGGACGCGGTCGGCATCGTCCCCGTCGCGAGCTTCACCCTGACCAAGCTGCGCTGGCTCGCCCGCAACGAGCCGCAGAACGCCGCCCGCGTCGCCTCGGTCTGCCTGCCGCATGACTGGCTGACCTGGAAGCTCGGCGGGAAGAAGGACCTGCGCACCGACCGCAGCGACGCCAGCGGCACCCTTTATTGGTCGGCGGCCTCCAACGAATACCGCCCCGACCTGCTCGAGCTCGGCTTCGGCCGGCGCATCCGGACCCCCGAGGTGCTCGGCCCGACCGGGGTGGCCGGGCATCTGCCCAACGGCGCCCCGCTCGGCCCCGGCGCGGGCGACAACGCGGCGGCCGGGCTGGGCACCGGCGCGCAGCCCGGCGACGTGGTGATCTCGATCGGCACGTCCGGGACCGTCTTCGTCTCCAGCGACGTGGCCCCCAACGACGCGAGCGGCACGGTCGCCGGGTTCGCCGACTGCACCGGCCGCTTCCTGCCGATCGTGGTCACGCTCAACGCGGCCCGGGTGCTGGACGCGGCCGCCAAGCTGCTCGGCGTCGACCACGACGAGCTGTCCCGGCTGGCCCTCTCCGCCCCTGCGGGCGCCGACGGGCTGGTGCTGATCCCGTACCTGGAGGGGGAGCGCACCCCCAACCGGCCGCTCGCCACGGGCGCGATCCACGGCCTCACGCTGCGCACCTCCGATCCGGCGCACCTGGCGCGGGCCGCGGTCGAGGGCATGCTGTGCGCGCTCGCCGCCGGCCTGGACGCGCTCGTCGAGAACGGCGCCCGGGCCAACCGCATCGTGCTGGTCGGCGGTGGCGCGCGCAGTGAGGCGGTGCGCCGGATCGCGCCGGCCCTGTTCGGCCTGCCGGTGCTGGTGCCCCCGCCGGGCGAGTACGTCGCCGACGGCGCGGCCCGCCAGGCCGCGTGGGTCGCCGCGGGCGGCGCGGCACCGCCCTCGTGGTCGGCAGAGACCCCCGAGGTGTACGAGGACACGAGCGTTCCCCTGATCAGGGAGCAGTACGCCGCGGCCCGTGACGCGGTGGTCGACCGCCCGGGCGGCTAACCTTCCTATCCGTGACCATGCGGGGCAGTAAGGCACATCGCGCCTACAGCGTGATCGTCTTCGTCGTCCTCGCGTCGCTGGACAACGTCGCGATCGGGCTGGTCCCGCCGCTCTACGGCTTCATCGGCGCCGAGCTCCACGTGGGCGAGGGTCACATCGCCCTGGCCACCACGGTGATGTTCCTGGTCAGCGCGGTGGCCGCGATCGGTTTCGCGTACGCGGGCGACCGCACCGACCGCAAGCCGGTGCTGCTCATCGGCACCGGCATCTGGGTGGCCGGCACGGTCTGGTCCGGGCTGTCCGAGAGCTACCCGTCGTTCCTGATGTCGCAGGTGCTCGCCGCCTTCGGGCTGGGCGCGGTCGCCTCGGTCAGCTTCGCCGTGGTCAGCGACCTGATTTCACCGAAGCGCCGCGGCCTGGTGATGAGCTTCTGGGGTCTGTCCCAGGGCCTGGGCACGATCGCCGGCACGATGGTCGGCGGCCTGCTCGGGCATGACGACTGGCGGCGTCCGTTCCTGGTCACCGCGGGGGCCGGCGTCATCGCGGCGATCGCGTACCTGTTCACCTACAACGTGCCGCGCGGCGACAGCCAGCCCGAGCTGGCCGGCATCGACTACGACGAGCGGATCCACCACGACCATCTGCCGGTGATCCTGCGCCGGCGCACCAACGTCTGGCTGATCCTGCAGGGGTTCTCCGCCCAGGTGGCGTTCGGGTCGCTGGTGTGGCTGCCGGTGCTGTTCCGCGCCCGGGCCGAGGACCAGGGCTACTCGGCGAGCACCGCCGTGCTGGTCGGCAGCGCCTTCGCCACGATCTTCCAGCTCGGCGGCGCCCTCTCCATCCTGGGCGGTCTGGTCGGCGACCGGCTGCAGCGCCGCACCCCGCGCGGGCGGGCCCTGGTCGCCGCGGTCGGCGTGCTCGCCGCGGTCCCGTTCTACGTGGTGCTGTTCTTCGTGCCGATGCGCATCACCGTGCCCGAGGGCGGCAGCTCCGGCGCGGTGATCGGCGCGGTGCTGGCCAACGTCTTCACCGAGCCGACGGTCGGGGCCTGCCTGGCCACCGCCGTTTTCGCGCTGGCCCTGACGTCGGCGAACTCGCCGAACTGGTTCGCCATGATCTCGGACGTGAACCCGCCCGAGCACCGCGGCACCGTCTACAGCCTCGGCAACCTGGTCAACGGGTTCGGCCGGGCCGGCGGCAACGCCCTGGTCGGCGTCGCCTTCCGCGGCCTGGCCACGGCCTTCCCGCCGCCGTTGAACTACGCCGTCGGGCTGGCCGCGTTCCAGTTCTTCTTCGTGCCGACCGGGATCATGTACTGGCTGGCGAGCCGCACCGTCGCCAAGGACATCTCGGACACGCACGAGCTGCTGCTGGCCGCCCGCGAGTCACACCTGCGCCCAGACGGTGACGTCGGTGGGGACCCGGCCGCCTCCGTCGAGCGGCTCGCTGCTCAACAGGACGGTCGCCCCGACCGGTAGCTCGACCGGCTCGGCGCCGAGGTTGGTCAGCACGAGCACGTCGCCGGTGCGGAAGGCGAGCACGTCGCCCTCGACCGGCTGCCAGTCCAGCGTCCGGACGCCGAGGCCGTGCTCCTTCCGCAGGCGCAGCGCCGACCGGTACATCTCGTACGTCGAGCCGGGCACGTCGCGCTGGCGGTCCAACGCGTACTCGGCCCACACCGGCGGCTGCGGCAGCCAGCTCTTGTCGGAGGGCCCGAATCCGTACGAGGGCGAGTCGGCCTCCCACGGGATCGGCACCCGGCAGCCGTCCCGGCCGTAGTCGGCGTGGTTGCTGCGGAACCACGCCGGGTCCTGCCGGAACTCGTCCGGGATCGTGGTGTGCTCCGGCAGGCCGAGCTCCTCGCCCTGGTAGAGGTAGGCGGATCCGGGCAGCGCCAGCATCTGCAGCGTGGCCGCCCGCGCCCGGCGCAGCCCCACCGCGGAGTCCGGCTGCGGGTCGCTCGGCCCGATCCCGCTGCGCCGGCCGTTCGGCGGTGTCAGCCCGAGCCGGGAGCTGTGCCGGCTCACGTCGTGGTTCGACAGCACCCAGGTGGTGACCGCGCCGACCGCGTCGTTGGCCGCCAGCGACTTCTCGATGACGGCCCGCTGGTCCGCCGCGGTCCAGCCGGCGAACAGGTACTCGAAGTTGAAGGCCTGGTGCATCTCGTCGGGCCGGACGTAGTGGGCGAGGCGTTCGAGCGGCTGCACCCACGCCTCGGCGACCAGGATCCGGTCGTCGTACTCGTCGAGCACCTGCCGCCACTCGCGGTAGATCTCGTGGACGCCGTCCTGATCCCACATCGGCGGGCGCCGGTCGTCCGGCGGCACGATCCACGGCCCGGACGACTCCGGATACTCCCAGTCGGCCAGATCCCGGTCCTTGACCAGCCCGTGCGCCACATCCACCCGGAAGCCGTCGACGCCGCGGTCGAGCCAGAACCGCAGCACCGCCACGAACTCGGCGCGGACCTCGGGGTTGTCCCAGTCGAGGTCGGGCTGCGTGACGTCGAACAGGTGCAGATACCACTGCCCGTCGTCGACCTGCGTCCACGCGCTGCCGCCGAAGGTGCTGCGCCAGCCGTTCGGCGGCTCGTCCCGGAAGATGTAGCGGTCGCGCTCGGAGCTGCCCGGTCCGGCCGCCAGCGCCGCCTGGAACCACGGGTGCTCGCTCGAGGTGTGGTTGGGCACCAGGTCGATGATGACCTTGAGCCCGAGCGCGTGCGCCTCGTTGATCATCTTGTCCGCGTCGGCCAGCGACCCGAACCGCGGATCCACGTCGCGATAGTCGGCCACGTCGTAGCCTGCGTCGTTCTGCGGTGACGGGTAGAACGGCGACAGCCAGACCGCGTCCACCCCGAGGTCGACGAGGTCGCCGAGATGCGAGGTGATGCCGGGCAGGTCGCCCATGCCGTCGCCGTCGGCGTCCGCGAACGAGCGGGGATAGATCTGATAGATGACGGCGTCGCGCCACCACTGGGGCGGTGGCGGGGCTGAGGATGGCACGGCCTTCAGTCCGGTCCGGGGCGGTGGCGGGGCTGAGGATGGCATGCCTGAAGGCTATCCGTCGAGAATGGCGGCGAAGCGTTCCTCCGCCAGGTCGAGCTGGTCGAGGATGTGGTCCTTGGCCTCGATCGACAGCGGGGTGTCCGGCCGGCCGACCAGTTCACGCAGCTTCGGCACCAGCGCACGATACTTGTGCGCCGATTTGTAGGCCTTCTCGTACGTGGTGTGGATGACCCCCACGCCGTTGTCGGTGAAGTCGGACACCTTGATGACGCGGGCCCACGGGTCACGGTCGAGGCTCTCCGCGACGTGCATCCGGTACTGCTCGTTGCGGTCGCGCTCCGGGTCGTACTCCGGATTGGTCACCGACCGCACCAGCTCGGCCACCCGCGGGTTGAAGAGCCTGGCCAGCTCGTCCACCGCGGCATCGGTCAGCGCCGCATGACCCAGATCGGCGGGCAGCCCGGACAGCTCGTCCGGGTGGTCCTCGACCGCGTCGTGCAGCAGCGCCGCGGTGATCACGTCGACGTCCCGGATGCCGTAGTAGCGCAGGATCCGGATCGCCACCCGCAGCAGGTGGTTGAGGTACGGCTCGCGCACCCGGCGGTCGTCCGCGTGCAGCCTCGCGGCCAGCGCCAGCGCCCGCTCGAGCCGTTCGCGCTCGCCGGCCGGGAAGCTCTCCAGCTCGAGGGCGAAGCGGTCACGCAGGCCCGCCTCGCCATACACCTCGGTGATCGCGTGCAGCGGCATCGACAGCAACATCCGGGACGCCATGTCGATCAGGTATACCGGACGTCACGCCCGTTCGGGGGACAAGGTCAGGAAGCGGTCGTCGTCGCCTCGGCGGCCGGGGTCACCGGCTCACGCCGGGGGACCGGGCGAGGTGACGGGCGGGTGCGGCGGGTGGCGATCGCGGAGGCCTGCTTGAGCGACCACGGGTTCTCGGCGTGCACCCCGCGCCGGGGCGTGCCGGCGCCGTTGGTGAACTCCTCGTCGGTCATCGCCTGCAGGGCGCTCAGCGCCATGGCGACGATCGTTGCCGCGGTCACCACCGTGATCGGCACGATCATCATCAGCGGCCGGATCCCGCTGATCGCCGGGCCGGCGACCCGGTCCAGCTCGACGCTCATCGCCGCCATGCCGGTGTAATGCATGCCGCACACCGCCACCGCCATCACCGCGGCCGCGCCGGTGATCGGCGCCCAGCCCTTGACCGACTGGGTGAACCACAGCGCCACGGTCGCCGCCACCACGGCGATGACGCCGGACGCGACGACCAGCGCCGGCCGGTAGTGGATCTGCCCGGAGACGTGCATGCCGGCCATGCCGGTGTAGTGCATGGCCAGGACCCCGATGCCGGTGAGCGAGCCGGCCACGACCGTCTTGGTGAGGCTGCGCCGCCCGTGCCCGACCACCATCAGGCCGGCGCCCACGGTCAGCACCGCCAGCGCCAGGCTGATCATGGTGAACGCGATGTCGTACCGGACCGGGCTGGTCGGCACGTCGAAGCCCAGCATGGCGGTGAAGTGCATCAGCCAGATCGCGGCGCCGCCGATGGAGAAGGCGGCGATGACCAGCCACCGGTTGCGGCGGCCACGGGTACGTGCGGCGCGCGCCCGCCCGGTGCAGAGCAGGCCCAGGAACGAACCGAGGAAAGCCAGCAGGTAGGCGGCCACGGGGTTGAAAGCGCCGTAGGTGAAGTGATGGACCTCGGCCACGATTTGCGCACCTCGCGAGATGTCGGGGAGTCTTTTCGCGAGGTATTCAGTCACTTATCGGTATCACTCCAACGCACAGCGTGTGCGGGTGACACCCGGGCGGAACGGGCGAAAAAAAAGAACCGGGCCACTGCGTCCAGTGGTCCGGTTCTGCTCGTCGGAACAGGGGGGAAGGTGCAGGGCGATCAGGTGAAGATGCTGACGCCGCCAGGTCCGACGAGCAGACCGACGACGATCAGGACGACGCCCCAGAGGACCTGCCGCCGGAACAGCGCGAGGATGCCGGCGACCACGAGGATGACTGCGAGAATCCATAGCAACAAGCTCATGTCGATCAGATACCCGATGCCCTGAAATCAGAAACCTAGGCGTGTACGAGGGTGACGTCGGCCTCGTCGGACAGCAGTTGGTACACGTTGTACGCCTGCTTGATGACCGGGTGGGCCACGTTGCGGACGGGCACCCCGCCGGGCGTACGCCCCCGTTCGGAGCCGTGGTGCGCGTGCCCGTGCAGGGCCAGCGCGGTCGGCGCCGCGTCGATCGCCCGCCCGAGCTGGTACGCCCCCAGGAACGCGTAGATCTCCACCGGCTCGCCGGCGAGCGTCTCCGGCACCGGGGCGTAGTGGGTCAGGGCCACCAGCGCATCACACTCCACCGAGGTCAATGCCGCCTCCAGCCGCTGCGCGCTCACTTCGGTGGTTTGCACGAAGTCCTTCATCTCGCGTTCGCCGAAGTTGCTGGCGCAGGCTCCGCCGAACCCGCCGCCGAAGCCCTTGACGCCCGCCACTCCGAGCCGGTGCCCGTTCAGCTCCAGCACCGTCGCGGCGCCCTCCAGCACGGTGATCCCGGCGCCGGTGAGCACCGCGGTCACCTCGTCCTGCCGGTCGCTCTGGTGGTCGTGGTTGCCGAGCACGGTGACCACGGGCACGCCGAGTCCGCCGAACTCCTCGACGAAGCTGGCGGCCTCCTCGGGCGTGCCGTGCCGGGTCAGGTCGCCGGCGATGAGCAGCACGTCGGCCACCTCGGGCAGCTGGTCCAGGGCGGGCCGGTAGCGGCCCACCACGTCCCGGTCGACGTGCACGTCGCCGACCGCGGCGATGCGGATCATGAAATCTCCTCCACCTCGGCGGGTGCCGACGTCCGGGTGATGCCGATGTCACAGGTGATCTCGACGTCCGGGAAGTTGGCGGTGATCTGCCGGCAGATCTCGTCGCGGCGTTCGGCGCTCTCCACCTCGCCGCCCAGCACCAGGGTCTGCTCCCGGCGTTGCACGGTGATGCCCTGCTCCGCGATCCGGCCGTCCTCGGTGAGCAGCCGCTGGATGCTCTCCTCGAGGTAGTCCGACTGATGTGTCATCTCAACCTCCATGAGTCTGCGGAACCACGTCCAAGCGGTCCAGCAGGACCAGGAAGGCTTCCGCGTACGGCGACTGGGCGGTCTCCTTGCGTACCCGGTCCCAGTCGATCTGCTCGCGCAGCGAGCGCGCCACCGGCAGTCCGGTGGCGAAGTCGCAGTAGTGCTGGGTGTAGCTCAGCAGCTTGTGCACCATGAGCTGGGTGGCCGAGACCACCGGCATGGCGATCGCCTCGACGGGCCGGATCACCGAGTCGGCGAGCGTGGCGTCGGTGACCGGCGACTCGACGGGGCGGTAGATCAGGTCCACCATCCTGCCCTCGTCGAAGACCTTCACCAGCCAGTCCTCGGGCGGCTGCTCCACCTCGAAACCGACGGCCGCCAGTTCCTCGAGCGCGCGCTCCTTGTCCTGCTCGCGGATCAGGAAGTCGACGTCGTGATCGCTGGAGTGGCCGCCGTGTGCGTACACCGCGAAGCTGCCACCCAGCGCGAAGGGGATCTCCGCCTGCTTGAGCACCGACGCGACCCTTTTGAGCGTGGTGGCGAGTCCTTCGTCCACCCGGTGCGGCATGGCGATCTCCGTTCGTAGCCAAACATGTGCCAGAAACGACTACCCGAGATGTCCGGTCCGCACACGCCTTCCGCAGGGACTGAAGGGCGCGTGACCGCAGTCCGCCGCTGCAGGCCGAGCCTATTCGCGTGACAGGCCCGAGTACCGTCGATTGCCATGGACCGGCTGCCGCGCACCATCGCTCTGATCGGCATGGACGGGTCCGGCAAGACCACGCAGGCGCACCGGCTGGCCGACGACCTGGCCGCCTCGGGCTATCGGGCGGCCTACCGGCGCAACGCGGGCGGGCGGCACTGGTTCGGGCGGCTGGCGCCGGTGTTCGGCCGGCGTGACGGCGACGACCTGCTGGGCCGTCGCGGCATGCTCTTCGCCGAGTTCGTCCTGCGCTGGTTCTCCCTGGTCCGCACCCTGCTCCGCCGCTTGATCACGGGCGAGACCGC
>NZ_JBFAZH010000103.1:0-12070 GCF_040681735.1 Actinoplanes sp. NPDC051633
GGTTCTCCGCCCTTGCCGAAGGCTCAGCGGCCGGTAGCAGCACAGCCGCGCCGCCCGCACGGCCGGCGCGGCGGTGGATGCCGAAGCGGGTGGTGGCGACGCCGGCCGCGTACGACCACCCGCACGGGCTGCGGATCATGGAGCAGGTCGAGGCCGCCGGCATCGAGGTGGAAAGGCTTGCCGGAAACAGGCTGACCGGGGTACGCGGCGCGACCGACCGGGAAACGTACGCGCGGGCCAAGGCCACCATGGCGATCGTGGTGAGCCCGCCCTCCCGGCGGAAGCTGCAGCCGATCGCGCCCAGCGCCGACTGGCGCTTCGACCTGGCCGAGGGCTGCCCGGCGCATTGCCAGTACTGCTACCTGGCCGGGTCGCTCTCCGGGCCGCCGGTCACGCGCGTCTACGCCGACCTGGACGACATCCTCGGCGGGCTCGCCGACTACGCGGGCCGCGGCACGATCACCAGCCGGCGGGCGGCCCGCCGCGACGAGGGGACGACGTTCGAGGCGTCCTGCTACACCGACCCGCTGGCCCTGGACCACCTGACCGGGAGCTGGCGGCGGGCCGTCTCGTTCTTCGGCGAGTGGGACGCGCCGGTGCAGCTGCGCTGGACGACGAAGTTCGACTACGTGGGTCCGTTCGTCGGATTGCCGCACTCCGGGCGTACCCGGATCAGGCTGAGCGTGAACTGCCTGCCCGTCACCACCCGTTTCGAGGGCGGCACCAGCCGCCTCGCCGACCGGCTGGCGGCGCTGCGCCGCCTCGCTCTCGACGGCTACCCGGTGGGCCTGACCATCGCGCCGATCATGCCGGCCGCGGACTGGCAGTCGGAGTACGGCCGGCTGCTCGACGACGTTGCCGCGGCCGTCGCCGGGGTGCCCGGCCTGGACATGACGGCCGAGCTGATCACCCACCGCTTCACGCCGGGCAGCAAAGAAGTCCTGCTGGGCTGGTATCCGCGCACCCACCTGGAGATGGACGAGCCGTCGCGCAGCCGGAAGCACGGCAAGTTCGGCGCGGTGAAGTACGTGTACCCGCCGGACACGATGGGTGCGCTGCGAGCCTGGTTCGAGGCGCAGATTGCCGAGCGCCTCCCCGAGTGCCGCATCCTCTACTGGACCTAAGGTCTGTTGCCATGGGTCTGTTCACGGTGGCTGAGGCCAAGGCGGAGCTGGCACGGCTGCGGCCGATCCTCGACGAGATCGTGGTGGTGCGGGCCGACATGGTCGAGCTGGCGTCCGGCATTCCGACCGAGCTGGGTGGCGTGCCGGAGCGCAAGGCGGCGGAGGCCCGGCTCAACGAGCTGATGACGGCGGTGCAGGAGACGGGCGCGGAGCTGAAGGGCGTCGCGCCGCTGCTCGTCGACTTCCCGGCAGATCTCGATGGGGTGCCGGTGTTGCTGTGCTGGCTGGAGGGCGATGCCGAGCTGGCGTGGTATCACCGCGCGGATCTGGGCTTCGCCGGCCGGCGTCGGCTGCCGTGACCGTGGTCTGTGGACAACCGCCGGAAACGGTCACACCCGGCGGCTAGTCTCCGACCCACCCAGTGCAGGGGTGGGGGTGGCGGCGGCGCGGCACAAAACCGGCAAAACGTCACGGCGTCGACCGGCGACGCTCGTGCAGCCCTCTCGCCCGGTCATGCGCCGCGGCGAGCAGGTCACGAACCGCTTCGGCCGTTCCCGCTCCGGGGTTGACGACCGAGAGCCACGCCACGCTGCCGTAGACCGGATGGGGAAAGAGAACGTCGACGTCCGACGGATCCACCTCCTGGCCGGCCCACTCGGCGAAGTCCCCCTTGGACGCGGCGATGTTCAGGCGGAAGACGCCGGGGCGGTCCAGGCGCGAGGACTCGTCGTCGGGATAGTTCTTGGTCACGATGGTCGCGAAGGGCTGGCCCCTGGGCACCACACCGTCCGGCGCGTAGTAGAAGAAGACGTCGCCCCAGGCGATCTCGGGTGAACCGTCGCCGGCCTGCGGCCTGATCGTCAGCACCCCGCCCATCGCCTCGACCTGCTCGATGATGTCGCCGATCTCCATGGTTCAAGTGTTTCATTGAAGTGCTTATGGAGACTTTCGGTTCGAGGGGACACCGTGAGGACGGCAGACGTGGCCCAGCGGGCCGGCTATTCGGTCCAGCAGATCCGCAACCTGGAACGCGACGGCATCCTGCCGCCGGCGCAGCGGTCGGCGACGGGATACCGCCGATACACCGACGCCCACGTGCGGGCCGCGCTGGCCTATCGGGCGCTCGCCGCGGGCGTCGGACCGGTCGAGGCCAAGCGGATCCTGCGCGCCGACGACCTGCTCGCCCTCCTCGACGAGGCGCACGCGCGGCTGCATGCCGAGCGGCGCGACCTCGCCCTGGCCAAGGAGGCCGTCGCCGCGATCGCGGCCGAGCCGATCAACGACCCGAGCCCGTCCGACGCGATGAGCATCTCGGAGCTGGCCGACGCGCTCGGCGTGCGGCCCTCGGCGCTGCGCCACTGGGAGGCGGAGGGCCTGGTCGAGCCGGATCGCGCGGGGACGTCCCGTGCCTACACACCCGGCGACGTGCGCGACGCGCGCATCGTGCACCAGTTGCGCCTCGCCGGTTACCGCATCCCGCAGATCCGGGCCGTCCTGCCGCAGCTCCGGCAGAGCGGCGACTGGCAGGACATGGTGGCAGCACGCGACGCGAGCATCGCCACCCGGTCGCGCGCCCTGTTACGGGCGGCGGCCGAGCTCGACGGTATGCTCGCGTCGCGGTGAGCCGATCCAGTGCTAGTCGCGCGGGCCGATGCGGACCGGGTCCGCCCAGTCCGGGGAGCCCTTCGGCGTCGCCGGGAAGAGCAGCAGCTCACCCGAAGGGTCCTTGGCCAGCAGACCGTCGTGCTGACCCGCGGCGAACCGCACACCGACCAGCTCGGTCCGGTTGGCCCACCGGTCGCCGGCGCCCGGGTCGACCGACGGGTCGAACTGCGAACCGTCGGCCTTGCTGCCGTAGAGCCGCAGCTTGCCGGTGGCCTTGTCGACGGTGAGCAGGTCGTCGAACTCGTCACCGTTGAAGCTGCCCAGGGTCACCTGCGTGCAGCAGTTCCAGCCGGTGCCGTAGCCCACCGCGGCGTCGAAGTGCCCACCGGCCGCGTTGCCCTTGTAGAGGTACAGCTTGTTGTCGGCGTCGCTGATCGACAGCAGGTCGTCGAAGTCGTCGCGGTTGACCCGCCCGATCGCGATGTCGTGGTGCGGGCCCCAGCCGGAGCCGATCTGCTGGCGGACGCCGAAGATCGTGCCGGCCGCGGTGCCCGGGTAGAGCCACTGCTTCGCGGTCGAGATCTCCAGCGCGATCAGGTCGTCGAAGTTGTCCCGGTTGGCCTTGGCGATCACCAGCTCGCGACCGTTGGCCCAGCCCGAGCCCACCTGCACGCGCGGCCCCCACGTGTTCGCCGCCGTGCCGGGGTAGAGCCACAGCAGACCGGCGGGGTCGACCCCGATCAGGTCCTGGTACGCGTCCCGGTTCAGCTCGCCCACCGCGATCTTGGTGAGGTCGGCCGGTGTCGGTGTCACGACCCGGCCCACCGGCGGGACCGCGGCGTTCCAGGCGCCGGCCGCCGTCCGCGAGATCAGCGCGGTCTGCCCGCTCGTGGCGTCCACCTTCAGCAGCCCGTCGAGCCCCGAGCCGTCGAACCGGCCGCGGGTCAGGAAGGCCGAGGACGCCCAGGTCGCGCCGGCGCCCGGGTCGACCCCGGGCACGAACTGCGTCCCGTCCGCCCGGCCCGCGTACAGGCGCAGCCGGCCGGTGGCCTTGTCGACGGTGAGCAGATCGTCGAAGTCGTCGTCGTTGTACCGGCCGAGGGTCAGCTGGGCGCAGCAGTTCCACCCGGTGCCGTAGGCCACGCCGGCGTCGAAGTGCGCACCGCCCGCGTTCCCCTTGTAGAGGTACAGCTTGCTGTCGGTGTCCTTGACGGTCAGCAGGTCGTCGTAGGCATCCGCGTTGACCCGGCCGATCGCGATGTCGCGGAACGGACCCCAGCCCGAGCCGTACTCGACCCGGGTGCCGAACCGGCCGCCGGTCGCGGTGCCCGGGTAGAGCCACAGCTTCTGGCTGGCCGTCTCGATGGCGAGCAGGTCGTCGTACTGGTCACGGTTGATCCGGCCGACCGCGAACTCGCGGTACGGACTCCAGCCCGTGCCGATGTCGATCCGGGTGCCCCACCTGGTGCGGTCCGCCGTGCCCGGGTAGAGCCAGAGCTTGCCCGCGGAGTCCGCGGCGATCAGGTCCTCGACGCCGTCGCGGGTGAACTCGCCGGTGACCGGCTCGCGAAGGCCCTGCGGCTGCGCGGCGGTCGACGCCCGGATCCAGTCGCCGAGGTCGTCGACTCGGGTCTCGACCGCACCGTCGCGCGTCTCGGTCTCACCCAGGCAACCCTTCTGCCACGAGGTGTCGCTGATCCCGACCAGCTCCACCACGCCGCCCGCAGCCTCCCGCAACGCGGGCCCGCCGGCATCGCCCTTTCAGGGCGCCGCGCCCGTCACATCGAACGACGAGGCGTCGGCCGACTGCACGGTGAAGGACGACGCGTGCAGGCGATCGGGCACCCACTCGGTGGCGGTGCGACCGTACCCGGCGATCCGCAGGGTCTCGCCCACCTCGGCGGCGGCGCCGAGCTTGACCGGCGCCACGCCCTCGACGGCGGCGGAGAGCTCGGCCAGCACCACGTTGCGATCCGGATGCGGGATCAGCGACTGGACCGCGACGCGGTAGCCGGTCACCTTGGTGAGATCGGTCCGTCCGACCAGGACGGTGGCCGGCCGGGCCGGCGTGCCCGCGGCGACCGGGCCCGAGCCGTCGGTGAAGCAGGACTTGTTGGTGGCCACCCATCGGCTGTCGACCAGGACGCCGGTGCAGCTGCGTTGATCACGCTCCTCGCCGAAGGTGACCTTGGCCACGAACGGCAGCTCGCCGTCGGCGACCGGCTCGGCCGTGCCCACCGCGGACGCGGCGCTGCCGGTCAGAATCCCGGCGGCCAGGCCGCCGACGATGAGCGCACTTCCCCATGCACGCACGTGTATGCGCACAGCAAACCCCCGTGTGCAGATAGACGGCTCCCGATCGGAGCACCCGCAGATCTTATGCGGACGGTCGACCGGCGCGCTGCCCCGTCATCGGCTGAGCCGTTGTGCGAGGATCTCGGGATGCTGCCGGATCGCCTCGCCGCCGCGGGTGTGTTCGGCGGATTGCGGCAGCGCGCCTGGTCGGTGCTGACCGTCTGCGCCTTCCTGGTTCCGGCCGCGGCCTGCGCGGCGAGCCCGATGTTCGCCGAGGCCTCCGGCAACGCCGCCTTCGACGCCCGGCGCGCCGCCGTTCCGGTCACCGCCCGCCAGGGCGACGCGGCCGTGGTCCGGCTCTCCGTCGACGCCGGACCCTCGGCCCTCGACCAGCGGTCGGTGCTCACCGAGATGCGGGCGATCCCGGGTCTGGACGCGCCGCGCCTGACCGGCGGGTCGATCGGCGCCGAGCTGCTCCGCCCGACCTTCTGGGAGTCCACGGTCAGCCTGGGTGGCAAGACGGACCGCGGACGCCTGTACGCCGTCGAGGACCCGCGCGCCGAACTGACCGCGGTGGGCGAGACGGTTCCCGGGCAGGGTGTGTGGCTTCCCGTGCCGCTCGCGACCGAGATCGGCGCCCGGGCCGGCGACCGGGTGGTCCTGGCCGTCCGGGCCGGCAAGAACGGGAAGCCGAAGCGGACCCCGGTCCGGATCGCCGGCGTGTACGCGGTCGACGGGCGGCTGCCGGCCGGTCCCACCTGGTCGCTACGCAGCCTCGACGTGCCCGGCGACACCGAGTACCGCACGTTGTCCTCGTACCTCGTGGTCGGCGACATCGCGACCGTCGAGAAGCTCGCGACCGACGTCGAGGACAAGATCCTGTGGAGTGCCGAGGCGAGCCTGACCGCCGGCGCCACCCTCGCCGAGGCCAGGGCCACGGCACACCAGGTCGAGGAGATGCGCCGCCGGTACGCGACGACCCGCGTGGAGGATCAGGACGATCCGCTCTCGCTGCGCTTCGCCAGCGGCATCGGCGGGATGGCGGCGGCCGCGACGGCGACCAACCTCGCGGTCGCGCAACGCACCCGCCCGATCGAGTGGGCGGCGATCGTGATCGGGCTGGCGTCGGTGCTGGCGGTGGTGGTGCTGTCGATCCGGCGCCGGGAACGGGAGCTGCGGCACGCCGTCGCGGTCGGCCTGCCGCCGCTGCGCATCGGCGCGTTGTGGCTGCTCGAGCATCTCCTGCCGGCGCTGCTCGGCTCCGCCCTGGGCTGGCTGGTCGCGTGGCAGTTGGTGGCCCGGTTCGGTCCGCCCGGCCGGCTGGTGGAATCGCCCGTAACGGCCGCGTGGGCGGCCGCCGCGGCCGCCGCGGCCGGGCTGCTGACGGTGGCTGGGGTGAGTGCGGCGGCCGCCTTCCGGCGCGTGCGTCCGGCTCCGCCGGCGACACTGCGGCGAGCGCTGCCGTGGGGGTTGCTGGTGGTGGTCGCGGCGATCGTGGCGGTGGCCGGGCTGTCCGGAGCATCGGGTACGCGCGGCGGCGTCGACCTGCTCGTACCCCTGCTCGTGCTCGCCGCGGCAGCGGTCGTCACCGGCCGCCTGACGGCCGTCCGCCGCGCCCTTCCGCGCAACCCCCGTCGTGCGGTCACCTGGCTGGCCGCGCGCCGCCTGCGTTCCGGCGGCGTCGAGCGGCGACTCGCCGTCGTGGTCGTGACCACCGGTCTCGGCATGCTGCTGTTCGCCCTGTCCGCGCTGGAGTCCACGGCGGACTCCGCCGACGACCGGGTGGCGGTGGCGGCCGGCGCCGAGGGCGTGGCGACGCTGGAGGGCTCGTGGCAGCTCGACCCGCAGGCCCCGCTGACCCCGCCGGACCCTCCGGTCGGCGAACCGCTGCCGGTCACCCCGGTTCCAGGTGTCCGCAACCCGCCGCTGCCGCCGGGCAACACGGTGGTGTGGCGCGCCGACATCACGACACCGCTCGACTACGACCAGCGCGACATGCTGTTGATCGACGCCGAGCGGTTCCGGGACGTGGCGCTGTGGGGCCGCGGGGCCGACCTGGCCGCCGCCCGGGCCGCGCTCGACGCGATCGACGTTCCCGCCGGCCACGATGGACCGATCCCGGCGATCGCCGTCGCCGATCCCGCATCGGGCGGTCTCGACACGATCGCCGTGAACCTGGGCTACGCGGAGCCGCAGAATCTGCAGCTGGTCGCGCGCGTGCCCGCGTTCCCCGGCATGCAGCCCCGCCCGATGTACGTGGTCTCGGCCGACGCCATGTTCGCCGCGATCGACGGGCCGTCCGATCCGCGTCTGCGGCCGCGGTCCGGCCTGGGGCCGAGCCCGATGTTCGCGCGTACCTACTTGTGGAGCCGGAACGGTGCGGCCGGCATCAACGCGGTGGTGGCCCCGCAGGACGTCAAGCCGGAGCGGGTGGAGACCGCCGCCGAGCTGCGGCAGGGCGACGCGTACGTGGCCACCGGCCGGGCGCGCGGCTACCAGCTGGCGGTGGCGGGCTATCTCGCCCTCCTCGCGGTGCTGACCCTGTGTGTGTACGCCCAGCGCACCGCCGCCGCCCGCCGCCCCGCCGACCTGATGCTGGCGCGGGTGGGCTTCGGCCGGGCCCGGGTCGCGCGCGCCCGGGTGCTCGAATTCGTCCTGCTCGCCGCGATCGCGCTCGGCACCGCCGTGGCGGCAGTGGCCGCGCTCGCGCCGCTCGGCGGCCGCCTGCTGGACGATCAACCGGGCCTGCAGCCCGCCTTCGCCTTCCGGCTGTCGCCGCTGGGTCTGATGGCGGCGGCGGCGATCGCCGTCGTGGGCACGATCGGCGCGGTGCTGCTGACCACCGCCCGTTCCGCGAGCGCGGAGGAGGCCGCCTACCGTGACGACTGACCTTCTTTCGGGGCGCGAGCTCCTGCAGCTCTACGCCGCGCCGACCGGACCGACGCAGGCGCTGCGCGGCGTCGACGTCGTCGTGCGCGGCGACCGGATCACCGCGATCACCGGGCCGTCCGGCAGCGGCAAGTCCACGCTGCTCGCGGTGCTCGCGTTGCGGGAACGGCCGGCCAGCGGCGAGCTGCGGCACCGCGACCGTCTGGTGTCCGGCCTGTCCCGCCGTGAGCTGCAGCGGTTGCGACGGCGGGAGATCGGCTGGGTGGCGCAGCGCCCGGCGCACAGCCTCTTCCCGCAGCTGACCGCGCGCGGACAGATCGCCCAGGTGGCCGGGCTGCGCGGGCTGTCCCCGACCGGCACCGAGCTGGCGGCGGTCGAGCTGACCGACCTCGGCGACGCCTACCCGGGCACGATGTCCGGCGGCGAACAGCAACGCCTGGCCGTGGCCGCCGCCGCGGTCGGGCCGCCGGCGCTGCTCATCGCCGACGAGCCGACCGCTGAGCTGGACGACGAGTCCGCGGCGCTGGTGCTGCGGCTGCTGCGGTCGTGCGCCGACCAGGGCAGTGCGGTGGTGCTGGCCACGCACGATGCGCGAGCGATCGAGGCGGCCGACACGGTGCTCCGGCTGCGGCACGGCGTGCTGTCCACGGAGCACGAGACCGGGCGTGAGCGGACGGCGACCATCGACGGCCAGGGCCGCCTGCAACTCCCCGAGGAGATGCTGCCGCTCTTCCCGGACGGCCGGGTCGTGGTCACGCTGGCCGACGGCCACGTCGAGCTGCATCCGCCGTCATGATCGTCGAAACGCACGAGGTGCGGCACGCCGGCGTCCTGCACGACGTCAGCCTGAGTCTGCCGGCGGCGCAGGTGGCGGTGCTGGCCGGGCGCTCCGGCTCGGGCAAGACGACGCTGTGTCACCTGATCGCCGGGATCATGCCGCCGTCCGAGGGCCGGGTGCTGGTGCGGGACCGCCCGGCACACTCGGTGAAGGATTGGGCCGAGGTGTCGCTGCTGCCCCAGCGGCTCGCGCTCGACCCCGAGCTGACGGTGGCCGAGAACGCCTTCCTGCCCGCGGGGTTGCGCGGCCGGACGGGCGACCCCGATCTGCTCGACCGGCTCGGGCTCGCGCCGATCGCCGACCGCCCGGCCCGGGACACCTCGGTGGGTGAGCAGCAGCGGACCGCGCTGGCCCGCGCGCTGGTCCTGGCGCCGGCGGTGGCCGTCCTCGACGAGCCCACCGCCCATCAGGACGATGAGCACGTCCAGCTGGTGCTGGACGTGCTCACCGTGGTGGTGCGGACCGGGACGCTGGCGGTGGTGGCGACCCACGACCCGCGGGTCATCGAGATCGCCGACCAGACCATCCACCTGCGTTCCGGCCGGGTGGTTACTTCCTGGCCAGGTCGAACCGGTCGTTGTTCATGACCTTGTTCCAGGCCGCGGCGAAGTCCCGCACGAACTTCTCCTGCGCGTCGTCCGAGGCGTAGACCTCGGCGCACGCCCGCAGCTGCGAGTTCGCGCCGAAGACCAGGTCGACGGCGGTGGCGGTGCGGGTGACCTCGCCGGTCGCCCGGTCGCGGCCCTCGTAGACGCCCTCCTCGCCCGTGCCCGCCGACCACTCCGTGTCCATGCCGAGCAGGACCCGGAAGAAGTCGTTGTTCAGCGTCCCCGGCCGGTCGGTGAACACGCCGTGCTTGGCGCCGCCGTAGTTGATGTCGAGCGACCGCAGGCCGCCGACCAGCACGGTCAGCTCGGGCACGGTCAGATTCAGCATGTACGCCCGGTCGACCAGCAGCGTCTCCGGCGAGAGCTTGACGCCGGCCCGAACGTAGTTGCGGAACCCGTCGGCGACCGGCTCCAGCACCTTGAACGAGTCCACATCGGTCTGCTCCTGCGACGCGTCGCCGCGGCCCGGCGCGAACGGCACCGTGACGTCGACGCCGGCGTCCTTGGCCGCCTTCTCCACGGCCGCGACGCCGCCCAGGACGATGACGTCGGCGAGCGAGACGGGCTTGCCGAACTCCCGCTGGATCCGCTCCAGGACCGGCAGCACCTCGGCGAGCTGCGCCGGGTTGTTGACCTCCCAGTCCTTCTGCGGGGCGAGCCGGAGCCGGGCGCCGTTCGCGCCACCGCGCATGTCGGTGCCGCGGAAGCTCGCCGCCGCCGCCCACGCCGTGGAGACCAGCTGGGACACCGACAGGCCGGAGTCGAGCAGCTGCGCCTTGAGAGTCGCGATGTCGGCGTCGTCGATCAGCTCGTGGTCGGGCGCGGGCACCGGGTCCTGCCACAGCTGCGCCTCGGGGACCCACGGGCCGAGGTACCGCTCGATCGGGCCCATGTCGCGGTGCAGCAGCTTGTACCAGGCCTTGGCGAACGCCTCGGCGAGCTGGTCCGGGTTCTCCCAGAAGCGCCGGGCGATCGGCTCGTAGATCGGGTCGATCTTCAGGGCCAGGTCGGAGGTGAACATGACCGGCGCGTGCCGCTTAGACGGGTCGTGGGCGTCGGGCACCTGGTCGGCGGCCGCCCCGTCCTTGGGCTTCCACTGCTTGGCGCCGGCCGGGCTCTCGGAGAGCTCCCAGTCGTACCCGAAAAGGTTGTCCAGGTAGCCGTTGTCCCACTTGATCGGCTCGGCCGTCCAGGCGCCCTCGAGGCCGCTGGTCAGCGCGTCGGCGCCGACGCCGGTGCCGGCCCGGTTCTTCCAGCCCAGACCCTGCTGCTCGAGCGGCGCGCCCTCCGGCTCGGGGCCGAGGTGGTCGGGCCGGTGTGCGCCGTGCGCCTTGCCGACCGTGTGGCCGCCGACGATCAGCGCCACGGTCTCCTCGTCGTTCATCGCCATCCGGCCGAACGTCTCGCGGATGTCGCGGGCGGAGGCCAGCGCGTCCGGGTGGCCGGCCGGGCCCTCCGGGTTCACGTAGATCAGCCCCATCTGCACGGCGGCCACCTCGCCGCTCAGCTCACGGTCGCCGCTGTAGCGCTCGTCGCCGAGCCAGGTGTCCTCGGGGCCCCAGAAGATCTCCTCCGGCTCCCAGATGTCCTCGCGGCCGAAGCCGAAGCCGAAGGTCTTGAAGCCCATCGACTCGTACGCCACGTTGCCGGTGAAGACCAGCAGGTCGGCCCAGGAGATCTTCTGGCCGTACTTCTGCTTGATCGGCCAGAGCAGGCGGCGGGCCTTGTCCAGGCTCACGTTGTCGGGCCAGCTGTTGAGCGGGGCGAAGCGCTGAGCGCCGCTGCCACCGCCGCCACGGCCGTCCGCGATCCGGTACGTGCCGGCGGAGTGCCAGCTCATCCGGATGAACAGCGGCCCGTAGTGGCCGTAGTCGGCCGGCCACCAGTCCTGCGAGGTGGTCATCACCTCGAGGATGTCCTTCTTCAGCTCGTCGACGTCGAGCTTGGCGAACTCCTTCGCATACTCGAAGGAGGCACCGAGCGGGTTGCCCTGCGGCGCATGCGCGTGCAGCACCGAAAGGTTCAGACTCTCCGGCCACCAGTCCTTGTTCGTGGCGGGGCGCCCCGGCTTGGCGGTCGGCGCCGGGATCATCGGGTTTTCGCTCTCACTGACGCTTTCTGTCGCGTCCTTCTGGTCCGACACGTCAGTCCTCTCTCTGTGCACGTCTCCGGCTCTTCAGCTCCAGGAAAGTCTTGTCGATAATCTGGAATGCTTCAAGTCTGGGGACGCCGGGTGATTGTGCCGATGCGCACAGCAACGATCCCACCGGCCGGCGGTCACGGCGAGTTCATCGATGTTCTTGACTGCGTTGTCGTCGGCGCGCAAGATTTAAGAAACTTTACTGAAGCGAGGAGATCGTCATGCGGAGCCGGACGGCTGCGGTCATCGCGGCGATGGTGCTGGCCACGGGCCTGCTGGTCGCGCCCGGCTCCGCGAGCGCCCATGCCCGCGAGTGCGCCACGCCCTCGATCGACCGGCTCCAGCAGTGGCTGGCCAGCGGCGAGGGCACGACCATCCCCGCGACCGGCAGCATGCTGGTGCCGACGCGGCACGGGTACGCGGCCAGGATCGAGTTCGTCAACGCCGAGTGGCACGTGGCCGTGGTCTGGCTCGGCAACCAGTTCGAGGCGCAGGCCGATCTGACGCGCTCCGCCGGGTTCTGGCTCACCTACAGCGCCACCGACGACCTCTGGGTGCAGCTGCGGCCGGC
>NZ_JBFAZH010000104.1:0-12066 GCF_040681735.1 Actinoplanes sp. NPDC051633
ACGTCGCGCAGCCCGGAGACGGCGACGGAGAGGCCGGTTTCCGCGGCGGTCTCGCGGACGACGGTGTGGTTGGGGGCCTCGGCCAAGTCCGGCACGCCCGGAGTCTGGACGCTGCCCGGCGGCGCCGTCGACCACGGCGAGGACCCCAACCACACCGTCGTCCGCGAGACCGCCGCGGAAACCGGCCTCTCCGTCGCCGTCTCCGGGCTGCGCGACGTGCTGGCCGACATGCGGTCACTGCCGCACCGAGGCGTCACCATCCACACCGACCGCCTGATCTATCAGGTCTCGGTGCGCGGTGGCACCCTCGTCGACCGGGTCGGGCACCCCACCGACCTGGCCCGCTGGTTCCACCCGGCGGAGGCGGCGAGACTCAAATTGCGCGCGTTCACGGCGGCCGCCCTCGGCCTGCCGGAGGCATCGGCGGATCTGCGGCCCGAGGGAGTGCCGGACTTCCCGTCGTTCTACGCGTACCCGGGGCCCGACGGCCTGCACCGCGCCCAGCGTTTCGCGGCCTACGCGATCGCCACCGATCCCCACGACAACCTGCTGCTCACCCGCATCGCGCCGGGCTATCCGGGAGCCGGCCGCTGGCACCTGCCGGGCGGCGGCACCGACTACGGCGAGCAGCCCGGCACCGCGCTCATCCGCGAGCTCGTCGAGGAGACCGGTCAGCGCGGCCGGCTGGTCGAGTTGCTCGGAGTGGCCAGCCATCGTGACGCTGCGTCGCTGGGACCCGAGGGTTATCCGATCGACTGGCACGGGGTGCGCGCCTTCTATCGGGTGATCGTGGACCACCCCACCGAGGTACTCGTCGGCGATGTCGGCGGCTCCACCTGCGAGGCGCGCTGGATGGCCCTCAAGGAGGTCGCGGACCTGCCGGCCTCCGCGCTGACCGAGGTCACCGAGGAGGCGCTGCGGGCGGCTAGTTTGATCAGGTGAAGAGCAGACAGGTCTGTGCCTACGGGCTGGCCCGGGACGATGCGGGGCGCACGCTGCTGACCGGTGCGAACGTGCTGCCCGGCGGTGTCGTGGCGCACGCCGAGGATCCGGCCGGCGCCGTGCGTCGCTTCGTCGCGGAACAAACCGGGCTGCCCGTGACCGTCGCGGGTCCGTACGCCGTTTCGACGCACCTGTCCGCCGACGGCCTCACCCACACCGACCGGATCGTCTTCAGGGTGACCCCGGCGGGTGGCGAACTCCCCGCCGGTGCCACCTGGGCGGAGGTCGACGGCCTGCCCCTGCCGGCGTCGCCCGCGCCGGCGGCGTCGCCCGGCACGTACCAGCGGTTCGGTGCGTACGGGCTGGCCACCGACCCCGCCGGGCGGGTGCTGATGACGTTGATCGCCCCCGGCTATCCCGGCGCCGGCCACTGGCATCTGCCCGGTGGCGGCACCGACTTCGGCGAGACGCCGGAGGAGGCGCTGGCCCGCGAGCTGGTCGAGGAGACCTCACAGCACGGCCGGATCGGTGACCTGCTGAGCGTGAACCACAACCACAACCCGGCGGCCGTCGGGCCCGAGGGCGTGCCCATGGACTGGCATGTGATCAGGGTCCTTTTCCGGGTATTCATCGACATGCCGACAGAGGCGGAGGTGACCGAGGCGGCGGGCGGATCGACGATCGAGGCGGCGTGGTTCGACCCCGCGGAGGTGACCCGGCTGCCGCTGTCACGTGTCGCCCGCGAAGCCGTAGCCGAAACCGCGGGTGACGTGATCAGTTAGACTCGTCACAGGGAGCGCCTGAAACAGGCCATCCCGTCCGCCCGGAGGAGGAAAACGGCGGAGGCCGTCGTTGCACACAAGGGCCACATGAGTTCGTGTGGTTGTGCAATGGTGTAACCCGCTGAAATCGGTACCCGTAAGTGCGAACGGGCCGCGGCAAACACCCGCCGTGCGATGCAAACGGCGAGGTCAGACGATCCCTATGGAGGAAGCACGTGCGGAGAACCCCTTGGCGCCGGCGTCGAACGACGGATAGTCCCCGTCCCGGCGGGCGCCGCTGGGCGGGCCGGTTGCGGCGTGGCGGCACCGTCGCGCGGCAGGCGCTCCTGGTGCGGGTGGGCCGTCGGCCCGGCGATGGCCGGGCCTCGACCGCGACACAAGCCGAGGTGATCTACACGGGCTCCGAGCCGACCGCGCAGATGGTGGCGCTGCCCCCGGCGTCGGCTTTCCCCGACACCGCCGCGGCCGATTCCGCCGCCCTGCTGCCCGGGGAGCACACCGCGCGACGCCGCGCCTGCTTCGCGATGGTCAACGCGTGCACGCTCGCCAGCCTGGCCCTGGGCATGGCGGCAATCCTGCTGGCGATGCAGGACAACGTCCAGCTCGCCGCGGCGTGCCTGGTGGCCTGCGTGATGTTCGACGGCCTGGACGGCGCCCTGGCCCGCAAGACGGGCGTGTCGTCCCCGTTCGGCGCGCAGATGGACTCGCTGGCCGACATGTGCTCGTTCGGGCTGGCCGCGCCGGTCGTCGTCTACGCGTCCCTGGCCCACAGCGTTCCTCGGCCGGCGGCCGCGGTGGCCTGCGTGCTGGTGGCGGGGTGCGCGGCGATCCGGCTGGCTCGGTTCAACGTCTCGCCCAAGGACGGGCGGTTCTTCTCCGGCGTGCCGACCACGATGGCGGCGGCGGTGCTCGCGCTGGCCGTGCTGATCGGTCTGCCGGTGCCGGGCTGGGCGCTGCTGGGCGGCGTGGCGGTGCTGGCCTTCGCGATGGTGTCGTCGTTCCCGTACGCGAAGGTCGCCAAGATCGTGAAGCTGCCGCCGTGGCTGTGGCTGATGCCGATCTTCACGGCGCTGATCGACCCGCGCCTGTCCTTCGTGGTGGTGGTCTGCGGCTACCTGCTCAGCGGCCCGGTGATGTGGCTGCGCGGACGCCGCGTCGCAGCCTGACCTTCCAGCGGTAGCCCTGACAGTGGTAGCTCAGCCACCTTTCCGCTCTCGTTCAGGGTGGCTGCCCTACCACTGTGGTCGATTTGTCCCCGCCGCAGGCGAGAGTGGTAGCTGAGCCACCTTTCCGCTCTCGCCAGAGGTGGCTCGGCTACCACTGTTGGGGTCAGTGCCAGCGGGCGATCACCGAGCTCGCGCCGATCACCTTGTCGTTGACCGTCACCAGCGGGGTCGCCTTGCCGGCCGGCAGGTAGACATCGGTGCGGCTGCCGAAGCGGATCAGGCCCATGCGCTCGCCCCTGGCCACCAGGGTGCCGATCGGCGTGCGCTGGACGATGCGGCGGGCGATCAAGCCCGTGCGCTGGGCCACCACGACCGTGCCGTGCTCGGTGTCCAGGACCGTGTAGGCGGCCACGTTGTGCTCGGCGGCGGCCGTCATCGCGTTGGCGTACCCGCCCTCCTCGACGAAGTAGTCGGTCACCCGGCCGGCCACCGGCACGCGGTTGACGTGCACATCGAGCACGGACAGAAAGACCGCGATGCGCAGGAAGTCGCCGCCGAAGCGCTCCTCCGTCACGTGCTCCACCGAGAGGACGCGGCCGTCGCTCGCCGCCACGATCGCTCTCGGGTCGGCCGGCACCTCGCGCTCGGGGTCGCGGAAGAACGCCGCGATCGGCGCCGCCGCCAGCGCCGGGATCAGCCACAGGCTGGACTGCGGCCGGGCGGCTCGGGCGACGGCCGCCAGCCCGAGGGCGATGGCCGCCGCCGCCACGCCGTTCGAGTCGATGTGCATGCCCCGGGTGACCGGCACGCTGGACGGCCGGTACGCCGGCGCCAGGGCGCCCGCGGTGGCCGTGGCCGCCGTGCTGAACCGGAGCTTGTGCACGCGCACCGGCGGGTTGTTGCGCACCACCAGGTCGGAGCCGACCCCGAAGAGCGCGCTCTGCCGGAAGAGCTCGGCGGCCGCCCCGCCGGTCTGACCCGGCACCGCCGGTGTCGCGACGGTGACCACCGCGCCGTCGGCGAGATATTTCGACAACGCGTCGAGCTGCGCCCGCGCCTCCTCGGCCGTGCCGGTCAGCGGCTCGCCGACGATCACCACGTCGGCCGGCTCGGCGTCGTCCAGCGAATCGAGGATGGTGACCCGGTCGGCGACCCAGCTGCCCAGCCCGGCGATGTGGTCGCGGAGCAGGTCGGCGGTGCTGCGCTCGCCCGCGACCAGGGTGAGCCGGTCGTTGGGGAGCAGCGCCTCGACGGCGGCGGCGACCACGGCCGTCGAGTGGTCGGCACCGACCACGAGCGCCGAGCCGGCCTCGTTACGACGGGCCAGCTCGGCGGTCAGTGCTTGGGCGGCGCGGACGCCGATCCCGGCGACCGGTGCGGTGGAAACGGCGGGAAACGGCGTCATCACGCGAGCATATTGCCCCGGCCGGGTCAGTCGCGCCGCGGCTCGTCGGGCTTGGCCTGATCCGCCGGGTGATCCCGGTGGAATCGGGCGGCCGGATCGTCGAGCAGCTCCTGCACGATCTGCGCGTGCATCTGCGGCGGGAGTCCGCCCGGCGTCTCCACCACGGCCTCGGCCGCGACCGGTGGCCGCACCTCCTGGCGGCGGGGCCGGATGGCGCCGAGGAGGCCGACCACTCCGAAGAGGATCAGCACCCCGGCCAGCGTCCAGCCCAGCATCGGCAGGGCGACGTCGACCACCTCGGACACCGCCCACCAGATCGCGACCAGCAGGAAGACCGTTCCGAAGCCGAGCGAGACCCCATCGGTACGGTGCGGCTTCATCGGGAGACCTCCACGTTTCCGGTGTTCATCACGATGTTCAGGCGGAGCGTGCCGCCGCCGGTGCCGTCGTCACCCAGATCGGTGAACGGCTGGGCGCCCGCCTCCCGGGCGTCGTACTCGCGCTGGAAGATCACCGCCCGGCCCTCGTTCAGGCCGATGTCCGCCGTGGTGTCGACGTTCGGCGGGAGCAGCACCTGGATCTGGCCGAACTTCATCTGCACCGTGGTGGTCTGGTCGGCGCCGGCGAAGTCCACCCGCCGCAGGTCCAGCACCGCGTTGCCGAGGCTGAAGTCGTACCGGTCGGCCACCGCGCCGATCGTCGTGGGGCGGTACACGTTGCTGCCCACCTGGCCGCCCACCCGCTCGATCGCGGTGGACACGCCGAGGCCCAGCGTGGCGAGCAGGGCCAGCGCGATCAGCGCCCGCGACCGGCCGAACCAGGCGCCGACGATGAGGCCGAGGGCGATGGTGGCCAGCGCGGCCGCGAAGTATGCGGACACCGGCACCGAGACGCCGGCCAGGTCGATCAGCGTCACGCAGCCGAGCACCAGGATCAGGCCGAAGAAGGTGATGCTGCCGAGCCGGGACTTCTCCTTCGGCGGCTTCGGCGGCTTGGGCGCGCGGGCCGGCGGCATGGGCGGCGGCTGCGGTGGCTGCTGCGCCCACGGGCCGTGCGGCGCGAACGGCGGGCGGTAGCCACCGGTCGGCGGCTCGAAGGTCGGCGGCCGCGGTGCCAGAGGCTCGGTGCGAGCGTCCGCGGGATCAGCCGGGTCGGCGGGGTCCGCCGGGTCGGCCGGGTCAGCGGGATCGGCCGGGTCGCCGGGCCTGGCCGCGGGCGCCGGCGCCTCGGGCGGAGTCGGAGCGCCCGGGGCGGCAGGTGCACCGGGTGCGGCGGGTGCGAACGGTGCTGTCGGTGCATCCGGTGCAGACGGAGCGTTCTGTGCGGTGGGTGCTCCGGAGAACAGGCCCGGGTTGTTGCGCTTGAGCAGCAACGCGGCACCGACGAGTACGGCGATGGCGAGCAGCGCCGCGCGGAAGCCGTCGTTCACCACGAAGGCGAACGTCAGCACCGCCGCGCCGCCGAGCAGCACGATGGAGAGCGGCTTCATGGTCGAGGTGCCCCGGCCCAGCAGCGACTCGATCGGCGAGGCCGAGTCGTTCTCGCCCGGGATGAGCAGCCAGCCGATCAGGTAGATCAGCACACCGACGCCGCCGAACAACCCGAGCACCGCCAGCAGCACCCGCCACAGCACCGGGTCGGTGTTGGTGGCGTTGGCGAGTGCGCCGCTCACACCGGCGACGTAGCGCGGCCGCAGCGGGCGGACCAGCTTGTCGCGGGCGAAGGCGGGTTTGCCCCCGGCGAATCCCGAGGCGCCGAACCACGGCGGGGGGTCGGCGGGCGGCGGCTCATAGGGCGGCGGGGGCGGGGGCGGCGGGCTGGTGGAGGCCGCGCCGCCGGGCTGGGCAGCTTCCTCGGTCATGCATTCGATACTGGCCGCCGTTCCGCCTTGGGGGCATCAGGCGGCGACCCCGAGGGAACCCTGAGATCCGGCGGGTCCGGACCTGGGGGAGTTCCCCGTGGCCTGGCGGGCCTCGGCGTGTGACGATCGGAGGTGACACGAGGAGGACCGAGATCACCGCCACCGCCGCACCCACCCCGACGCGACGCCTCTACCGGCCGCGCAATCCCCGGATCATCGCCGGGGTCGCCTCCGGTCTGGCGCGTCACCTGGGCGTGCCCGTGATCGCGGTGCGGATCGCTCTGGTCGTACTCCTCGGCTTCAATGGTCTTGGTTTGATGCTCTATGCCGCATTCTGGGCGGTTGTCCCGCAGGAGGCGCCCAGCGGCGAGCCCCCGGCGCGGCGTGATCTGGCGTCGCTCGTGCCGTTCGCCGCGATCGGCATCGGCGTGGTGCTGCTGCAGAGCCTGGTCGGCGGCAACGGCGTGGCCGGCACGGTCGGCTGGCTGATCGCGATCGTCGCGCTCGGCGCCGGCGTGATCTGGCACCAGGCGGACCCGGCCCGCCGCGGACTCGACAGCACCCCGCAGGCGCCGTGGCTGGCCGCCGTGGTCGCGGAGAGCGACCGCCGATCGTTCCTGTTCCGGTTCGTCGGCGGCGGTGTGCTGGTCGCCACCGGCATCATCGGCGTCGTCGCCGTCTACGCCTCGCGCGGCAACCTGACCGCCGTCTTCAACGGAGTGATCTTCGCGCTGGTCGGCCTGCTCGGCGTCGGCGTGGTGGTGGCCCCGCTGCTCTGGCGCATGTTCAGCCAGCTCCGCGCCGAGCGCGAGGGTCGCATCCGTGAGCAGGAGCGCGCCGAGGTCGCCGCCATGATTCACGACCAGGTGCTGCACACGCTGGCCCTGATCCAGCGCAACTCGACCGACATCAAAGAGGTGCAGCGACTGGCCCGGGGGCAGGAGCGCAGCCTGCGCAACTGGCTCTACAAGCCGGCCGCGTCGCCGACCGAGCGGTTCGCCGCCGCGATCGAGGAGGCCGCCGCGGAGGTCGAGGACACGTACGCGATCACGGTGGAGACCGTCATCGTCGGCGACACCGATTGCGACGACCGGGTCGCCGCCCTGGTGGCCGCGGCCCGCGAGGCCATGGTCAACGCGGCCCGGCACGCCGGCGTGCAGACTGTGTCGCTGTACGCCGAGGTGGAGGCCGACGAGTTGAGCGTCTTCATCCGGGACCGCGGCGCCGGCTTCGACATGGACCAGATCGAGGAGTCCCGCCACGGCGTGCGCGGCTCGATCATCGGCCGGATGCAGCGGCACGGCGGCAAGGCGAAGATTCGCAGTGCGGCCGGCGACGGCACCGAGGTGCGCCTCACCCTTCCCGCGTCGCGCGAAGGGGTCACCGCAGGAAAGGAAGCAGTCCGATGACCGACGACCGCCGGCTCACCGTGTTCCTGGTCGACGACCATGCCATGTTCCGGGCGGGGGTCCGGTCCGAGCTCGGCGTGCACGTCGACGTGGTCGGCGAGGCCAGCTCGGTCAGCGAGGCGATCAACCGGATCGCCGCGACCGAGCCCGACGTGGTGCTTCTCGACGTGCACATGCCGGACGGTGGCGGGCGCGCTGTGCTGGAGTCGATGCGGCGTTCGCACCCGCACGTCAAGTTCCTGGCTCTGTCCGTTTCGGACGCTGCCGAGGATGTCATCGGCCTCATCCGGGCCGGCGCCCGCGGTTACGTCACCAAGACGATCTCGCCCGACGAGCTCGCGGCCGCCATCCGGCGCGTCGCCGAGGGCGACGCGGTGTTCAGTCCGCGGCTGGCCGGGTTCGTGCTGGACGCCTTCGCCTCGCGCCCCGACGTGCCGGTGGCCGACCCCGAGCTCGATCAGCTCACCAATCGCGAGCGCGAGGTGCTGCGGCTGCTGGCGCGGGGGTACGCGTACAAGGAGATCGCCAAGGAGCTCTACATCTCGATCAAGACGGTCGAGACGCACGTGTCCAACGTGTTGCGAAAGTTGCAGATGAGCAACCGGTACGAGCTGTCCCGCTGGGCGGCGGACCGTCGACTGGTCTGACCCTCCCAACGGGTGACCGATTGCGCCAATCGGCCCCCCGCGGCTACTCGACCCGTACAAAATGCGGTCATGGGATAACGAAAACGTGATAGACGGGCTCCTGCGCGCTGCCCGGACGGGTAAACCAGCGCGGAACGGGGCGAACCGGTGAGCCGTGTCCGTTTTCGGTGTCGGAATCGCCACCCGGGTCGTTCAAACGCGCACCTGCGCACGGTATCGGGTTGATAACACGTCTTCCGGAGACGAGCGGCGGGTGTAAGAGTTGCTTCGACCTCAGGCGCCCGTGATGACTGCCGGGCTCGCATCCGGCAACGTCGCTAGTCGATGTGTCGCGCGAGCCTCCGGACGATACGGCATCGGCTGACGTGGTTGAAAAGCGATGTACCGGAGTCGATCGGGTCGGGGACGCACCTGCTGTTCCTCGCGGCTACGCCGGGCGGCAATCTCGCCCGGCAGCGAGGGTTTGCGGAATGCTCCGGATCTGCTCACAAGGTAAGGATTAGAGGAGGCCCTAAACAATGAGAGTCTCGAAGCGGGCGAGTGTGGTCGCGATGACCGCCGCCGTCGCGCTCGTGGCGGCCGGCTGTAGTGGTGGCGATGACGGCGACACCACTGAGGCCGGCGGCGATACAGCAAACGGTGCGATCACCATCGAGGGCACCCAGCCCGAGGTCGGTCTGGTGCCCGCCAACACCACCGAGACCGGTGGCGGCAAGATCATCGACTTCATGTGGACCGGTCTGGTTCAGTACCCGAACGACGGCAGCGCCCCGGTGAACGCGGTGGCCGACTCGATCGATACGACCGACTCGAAGACCTACACGATCAAGATCAAGCCGAACACGAAGTTCCACGACGGCACCGTCGTCAAATCGAAGAACTTCGTGGACGCCTGGAACTGGGCCGCCTACTCGCCGAACGGCGCGCAGAACGGCAGCTTCTTCAGCGACATCGCGGGCTTCACCGATGTGCACACCCTGGACCCGGACGACGACGGCCCGAAGAAGGCGCCGGAGCCGAAGGCCAAGACGATGTCCGGCCTGAAAGTTGTCGACGACACGACGTTCACCGTCACCCTGGCGGAGCCGTTCTCGATCTTCCCGACCAAGTTGGGCTACAGCGCCTACATGCCGCTGCCCGACGTGTTCTTCACCCAGACGGCCGACGAGTTCGGCAAGAAGCCGATCGGCAACGGCCCGGTCAAGTTCGTGTCGTGGCAGGACAACGTCGAGCTCAAGCTGACGCGGTTCGACGACTACACGCTGGATGACAAGGTCAAGATCAAGGACGTCACGGTCAAGATCTACCAGGAGGACACCGCGGCGTACAACGACCTGGTGTCCGGCACGCTGGACTTCCAGCAGCAGGTCCCGGTCTCGTCGCTGGCGGGCGACAAGTGGAAGGCGGACCTCGGCGACCGCGCGATCACCGCGAACGTGCCGGTGCAGCAGATCATCGCGTTCCCGTTCTACGACAAGCGCTTCACGAACGTGAACCTGCGCAAGGCCATCTCGCTGTCGATCAACCGGCAGGAGATCGCGGAGAAGATCTTCTTCAACAGCCGCAAGCCGGCCACCAGCTGGTCGAGCGTGCTGGCCCCGGGCCACGGCGAGAACGACTGCTCGGTCTGCAAGTTCGACCCGGCGGCGGCCAAGGCTGCGCTGCAGGAGGCCGGTGGCTTCACCGGTGAACTGGTGCTCTACTACAACGCCGACGCCAGCCACAAGGACTGGATGGAGGCGACCGCGCAGAGCATCAAGACCAACCTGGGCATCAACGCCCGGGCCGAGGGCATCCCGACCTTCGCGGTCTTCCGCCAGACGATCAACGACCACAAGGTGAAGGGCCTGTACCGGGCCGGCTGGCAGCAGGACTACCCGGACGTCGAGAACTGGATCGGTCCGCTGTACGTGACCGGCGGTTCCTCGAACGACGGCCTGTTCACCAACCCGGACGTCGACCGGCTCTACAAGGAGGGCACCGCGGCCGCGAGCATCGACGCGGCGCACGCCAAGTTCGCCGAGGCCACCAAGGTCATCGACGCGCAGGTCCCGACGATCCCGATGTTCGACGTGACCCAGCAGTCGGGCACCTCGGACCGGGTGACCGGTGTGAAGGTCTCCAACGTTGGCGAGATCGACCTCGCTTCGGTCGAGCTCAAGTAAGGCAGGAACCTCAGGTCCGGTCTACCCTCATGGTGGGCCGGACCTGAGGTCTTCCCACGCCGGTTTCGCGCCAACCCCCGCGTGACGCCGATTCACCACCGGGCGTCACCACGCGCCCCTCCCTGGGAGAACATCCATGGGTCGTTACGTACTGAGGCGGCTGCTGCAGCTGATCCCGGTCTTCTTCGGGACCACTTTCCTCATCTATTACCTGGTCTGGGCGGTGCCGGGCGATCCGTTCGCCGGCAAGTGCGGCGAGCGGCCCTGTCCGGAGTCGTACGTCACCAAGATGACCGAGAAGTTCAACCTCGATCAGCCGGTGATCGTGCAGTACTTCACGTACATGAAGAACCTGCTGCAGGGCGACTTCGGGGAGACGTTCGGCGGTCGGCAGATCGGCGACCTGATCGCCGCGGCGTACCCGAACACCATCAAGCTCGCGCTGGTCGCCCTGGTGATCGAGGCCTCGATCGGTCTGGTCGCCGGTGTGCTGACCGGTCTGCGACGCAACGGCTTCCTGGACAACTTGGTCCTTGTCTCCACGCTGTTCCTGATCGCGTTGCCGATCTTCGTGCTCGGCTTCCTGCTGCAGTGGTGGCTCGGCGTCAACCTCGGCATCGTCAAGCCGACGGTCTCCAACCCGCCGAGCATCACCGAGCTGATCCTGCCGGGCTTCGTCCTGGGCAGCGCCTCCATGGCGTACATCGCCCGGCTCGCGCGCACGAGCATCGCGGAGAACCGCCGCTCCGACTACGTCCGCACGGCCATCGCCAAGGGCCAGCCGATGAAGCGCGTGGTCGGCATCCACCTGCTGCGGAACTCGCTCATCCCGGTGGTCACCTACCTCGGCACCGACCTCGGCGCGCTGATGGGCGGCGCGATCGTCACCGAGGGCATCTTCAACATCAACGGGATCGGCCGTGAGGTCTATCGGGCGATCGTCACGAAGGAGGGCGCGACCGTCGTCTCGATCGTCGTGATCCTGGTCCTCGTGTACCTGCTCTCGAACCTGATCGTCGACCTGCTGTACGCCGCGCTCGACCCGAGGATCCGCTATGAGTAGTGACCCGCTTTCCGCTTCGTTGGTGACCTCCCCGACGGCCCACGAGACGGCCGCCGACGGCAACCTGCCGGTCGAGCCGGGTGCCGTGCAGAAGGCCGACAAACCCCGCGGCCTGCTGGGCGACGCGTGGCGCGACCTACGCCGCAAGCCGCTGTTCTGGATCTCGGCCGTGCTCATCCTGTTCTTCCTCGTGATGGCCGCGCTGCCGTTCCTGTTCACGTCGGCCAGCGCCACCGAGGGCGTGCTGGCCCGCAGCCGGGTGGGCCCGTCGTCGGACGCCTGGTTCGGGTACGACGTCCAGGGCCGCGACGTCTTCGCGCGGGTCATCTACGGCGCCCGGGCCTCGATCATCGTCTCGGTGGCGTCGACGGTGGGCACCGTGCTCCTCGGCGGCATGGTCGGGGTGCTCGCCGGCTACCGCGGCGGTTGGCTGGACGGCCTGCTGTCCCGGGTCGGCGAGGTGTTCTCCGGCATCCCGTTCGTGCTCGGCGCGATCGTCATCCTCTTCACCTTCAACGGGCCCGGCAGCAACCGCGGCGAGTGGGCGATCATGGCGATCGTCGTCGCCTCGCTGATCGTCCTGACCAGGCCTGTATCGATGCGGATCATGCGGTCGTCGCTGCTGG